>ONFH01000276.1 GCA_900317015.1 uncultured Erysipelotrichaceae bacterium
AATTATCTGCGACATGTCTAAGTTTGCCGCATTAAAAACAGAATTAAGTGAATTACGTGTTGGTGGGATGACCTTTATTCAGGTCCTTGGCTGTGGCACTGAAAAAGGCACAAAAGAATATGAAGTCGATGAAAACTATGAAATGGAACTGCTGCCAAAGATCGAAGTGCAGTGTGTTGTAGAAAGTGATCGTGTCGATGAGATCGTCGATCACGTCATGAAGACGTTGTATACCGGGCACATCGGTGATGGCAAGATCTTTGTCATGAGCCTGGATAATGTTTATCGTGTGCGTACTGGTGAACAAGGAAAAGAAGCTTTATAGAAAATAAATTTGTTACACGAAGGGGGAAACGACCATGAATGAGAAAAAACTAGGCTTAAGAAATGTCGTCTCCGTATCAGTCGGGCTCGTCATTGCGACAAGCTGTCTGATCTCACTTGGTCAGGGTGCTGGTAAAATTGGTGATCTGTTCATCTTTGCGATGATCATCGCCTGTGTACTGAATATGGTCACAATGGCGACGATGTCTGAATTAAACTCGTTAATGCCGAACGTTACCGGCGGTCTGGCACAATATACTTTAGCAGGAATCGGGCCGGTCCCAACGATCGTTCTGATGGTTGGCGGCTATATGATCTCTAATATCTTATCATCAGGGGTCGAAGCATCGATCTTCGCTTATGCGATGGGGCAGGTCTTAGGACTGCCAATCCCGAACTATTTCTGGACCGTGCTCGCAAGTGTGATCATCCTGATCGCAAATTTAAAAGGTGTCGATATGTTTGCGAAGATTCAGGATCTTGTGGCTTACTTATTATTAGGCTCCATGCTTTTAATGGGCTTAATTGGTGTCTTTAAGTTAGGGACAGGGACCGTGGTTCATCAGCCTGCGGTCATGCATGCGAGCTTTAAAAATGTCGTCTCTATGACGGCCGTCGCTTTCTGGCTCTTCATCGGTGCTGAATATGCGATTCCAATTTCTAAGGATGTCAAGAATGCTAAACGAAATGTTCCATTAGGAATGTTCATTGGCTTAGGCATCATCTGTTTAGTGCAGTCGATCCTGATCTTAGGTTTCCATAACTATACAAGATGGAGCGACTTAGCTGCTAGCGCAGCGCCCCATTTACTTTATGGTCAGAATTTACTTGGCAAAGCTGGTCAGATCTGGATGGCTTTTGTGGCTGCTTTAGCTGTTGTCAGTACGCAGAACTCGACGGTGCAGGGCTTATCAAGTATCTTTGCCGGTATGTCTCGTACAAATTTAATGCCTCAGTTCTTTGGTAAGCTGAACAAAGATAAAGTGCCTTATATCGGTGTCTGGTTCGTCACAATCACGATCTTATTCTTCGCCTGGATCTCTCAGGATTCAAGTGATCGTATCAGTTTCTTTATCTTAGTTGGTTCAGTTTTCTGGATGGCTTCTTATATCACGGCCCACATTGATTTATTAGTGTTCCGTAAGAGACTGCCACATGCACCACGTAGCTTCAAAGTCCCATTTGGTCCCGTATTACCACTCATTGGGATCGCTGGTGAAGTCTACATGATCTTAAACATCTCGACAGATCCTGTTGAAAGAATGAAGATCTGGATGTTAACAGGCGTTGTTTTCTTAGTCTTATTTGTCTATGCGGTCATCTGGACGAAGGTGAAGATGAGAATTCCAATCTTCAAGCCAGTACCAATGGAAAAAGTTTTAGCCATGGAAAATACAATGTATTACAAGATCCGTAAACGTCGTGGGATCTGGAAATAATAAAAGGGGGAAGGTTTCATGGAACGAATTAAAGAACATCCTATTTTAGGAACTTGCGAGCCAGGTAAGATCGTTCACTTTACCTGTGATGGCAAGACTCTAGAAGGTTATGAGGGCGAACCAATTGCCAGTGCATTAAGAGTCAATGGCATTATGGTCCACCGCTATACAAGTAAACGACATGAACCACGCGGTGTCTTCTGTGCCATCGGGCGCTGCACCGACTGTGTCATGATCGTGGATGGTGTACCAAATGTGCGTACTTGCATCACCCCATTAAAAGAAGGGATGAAGGTTGAAACACAATATGGTGTCAGTCGAAAGGGGGACGTAAAATGAGCATGGAATATAAAGAAATGGTCGTGATCGGGGCTGGGCCAGCCGGCTTAAGTGCCGCCATCGAAGCAGCTTCAAAAGGCATCAAGGTCACGGTCTATGATGAAAATGCCCGCCCTGGCGGACAGCTCTTTAAACAGATCCATAAATTCTTTGGATCAAAAGAACACAAAGCCAAAATTCGTGGCTTCAAGATCGGTGAAGAACTGTTAAATGAAGCAACAAAATTAGGTGTAGACGTCGTCCTGAATGCGACCGTCATGGGTCTTTTTGCCCAGAAAGAATTGACGGTCTTGATTAATAATGAAGTCCATCATGTCAAAGCTGATGCCATCTTAGTGGCCACAGGTGCCTCAGAAAATATGGTCAACTTTAGAGGCTGGACTTTACCTGGTGTCATCGGTGCTGGGGCTGCCCAGACGATGATGAACCTGCATCATATTAAACCTGGTAACAAGATCTTAATGGTCGGGACTGGGAACGTTGGGTTAGTTGTTTCGTTCCAGCTCTTACAGGCCGGCTGTGAAGTCGTTGCTTTAGTCGATGCAGCCCCAGCCATTGGCGGTTATGGGGTCCATGCATCCAAGCTCGCAAGAACGGGCATTCCATTCTATCTTTCCCATACGGTAAAAGTTGCCGAAGGTGAAGATCATGTCACGGGCGTCACGATCGCCGAAGTAGATTCACACTTCAAGTTCATTCCTGGTACGGAAAAACATTTCGATGTCGATACGATCTGTGTCGCCGTTGGTTTATCGCCGATGACCCAGTTATTAAAGATGGATGGCGTCAAGATGGAAGATACTCGTGGCGGTTATGTCCCAGCCTGCAAGAAAGATGGATCAACTTCGATCCCTGGCGTCTTCGCCGCTGGTGATGTCGCTGGTATCGAAGAAGCCTCATCGGCAATGATCGAAGGACGTATGGCTGGTGCAGCCATCTGCGAATATCTTGGCTATGAAGATCATGAAGAAAAGGAAAGTCGTGAAGAGACTTTATTTGGTTCCCTCGAAAATTTAAGGGAGGGGATGTTTGCCCCAAAGAATAGAGGCAAGAAGATTGAAAAGACCGAAGAAGGCATCGATATTTCTCAGAACTTATTAAGACATGGTTTTATTGGTGATGATGAAGTCGAACGCTTCCCAGGCGTGATCTCTAAGAAGGGCATTCATCCAGTGATTGAATGTAGTCAGAATATCCCATGTAACCCTTGTCAGTCCGCCTGTCATAAAGGCTGTATTGCGATCGGTGATCATATGACGTCCTTACCAGTTGTCGATCCCGAAAGTGAATGTATCAACTGCGGCATGTGTGTGGCTTCCTGTCCTGGTCAGGCCATCTTCTTAGTTGATGAAGAGGAAGATCATACCTTGATCACCATGCCTTATGAATTTTATCCTTTACCAGTCGTTGGTGAAAAAGGCATGGCTTTAGGAAGAGATGGTCATGAAGTCTGTGAAGCTGAGATTACGAATGTCAGAACTTCAAAGGCTTATGATCACACCGCTTTAGTGACGATGAAAGTCCCAGCCAAATATGCCATGACGGCACGCTTTTATAAGAAAGGGGAAGATGTTTTATGATCGATATTAATGCAAAATTAAAAGAGATCGGGCCTTATATTCCCGAAGAAGATGATGACTTATTAGTGTGCCGCTGTGAAGAGGTCACCAAAGGTGAGATTCGCAAAGCCATTCATAGTGGTTTGTTTACCATTGAAGAATTACGTCGTTTCTTAAGATGCGGCATGGGTCTTTGTCAGGGCCAGACATGTGGTCTTTTGACTCGTCGTCTCATTGCCAAGGAACTTGGCACATCTGTTCATGAAATTGACGTGGCAACGTCACGTGCCCCAATGCGTCCAGTCTTAATGGATGAGGCTTCACGTGACCATAAAGGAGAGTGAAGATTATGAAAGAAGCAGAAGTCATTATTATTGGTGGCGGGATCGTCGGTTGTGCGACCGCCTACTATCTCGCAAAAAAAGGAATGACCGATGTCATCGTGCTCGAGGGCTCTTCTTCCATCGGTCATGGCGCCTCTTCAAGAAATGGCGGCGGTGTTCGTCAGAGTGGGCGTGATGTCAGAGAATTACCAGTAGCCATGTGCGCTGTTGAAAAGTTCTGGCCTGGTTTATCTGAAGAATTAGGTGTCGATACAGAATATACCCAGGAAGGCAACTTACGTTTAGGGAAAACGCCTGCACATATGAAAAAGCTCGAAGCTTTAGCAGAAAGCTGTCAGAGCATGGGACTGAATGTCTATATGGTCGACAAAGAAAAAGCCCATGAGATCAATCCTTACTTATCGGATGATGTCATGGGGGCGAGCTTCTGTCCAACCGATGGTCATGCCAATCCTTTGACAACGACCTTAGGTTATTACCAGAAAGCCTTAAGTTTAGGTGTGCAGTTTTATACCGAAGCCAAAGTGGCCAGCTTAAGAAAAGTACGAGGCCAGGTTGAAGATGTCATCTTAGATGATGGTACGATCTTCAAAGGAAAGAAGATCGTCTTAGCAGCCGGCTACCATAGCCGTGCCATCATGAATACCATTGGTCTTGATGTGCCAATGCAGGATGTCATCGATGGCTGTATCGTGACCGAACAGGAACCAGTTATGTTTAAACAGATGCTTGGCTGTGCATCCGCTGACTTCTATGGTCATCAGACCCGTCATGGATCCTTTGTCTTCGGTGCTGAAGCAGGCGGCGAAGCCTATATGGATATCGCCCCTGAAACGACAAACTTTGCCCATCCGGATACCTTAGGCGCCACTTGTCGTGGTGTCGAAGGCTATATTCCAAAACTGGCAGGCGCCAAGATCGTTCGTTCTTGGACCGGCTGGTGCGACTGTACCGCTGATGGTGTCTGCGTACTCGGCACTGTCGAAGAAGCACCGGGCTTGATCTTAGCCTGTGGCTTTAATGGTCATGGCTTTGGCACAGCACCGGCGGTTGCCTATATGATGGCACAGATTGCCTTAGGTGAAAAGCCATTACTAGACTTGTCCGCTCTAGCGTATGAACGTTTTTGTTAAATAACTTGCACTTGTAACTCAATGAGATATTCATCGACCTGATCGGTCTCATAACGATCGATATGGCAGAATTCCATTGGGTTACTGATAATAGTGTAATGATGCTCTTTTGCATAATTGAGCATCTTTGGAACAAGGTGAAGAGATTTCCTAAAACCCCCTCTGTAACATAGCGTTAAATAGTGTCCCTCTGGCAGAGAGAAGTTGTTATTCAGCGGTAGTTCAGGCGCATAGAAGAGGACGGATCTGGTGCGGTAATCATTCCCTTCTTCATTGATATGATCAAGATCTAACTCATAACAGTCACAGACGCCGATCGTCGAAGTCTGATCGGAATAAGTCTTATTAAACTTTGCGAGCTGATAGTTGATCATTTCGTCAGCCATTGCGCCCTCAACGATCTTCATGGCGGGACGCTTTGGAAAATCTTTTTCAATGACTTGTTCAGAGCAATCAAGTGCCAAGCTGTCGTGAATGAAACGCAGCCTAGCACTGATGCTCTCTTTTTTTCGTTTTAAGTTTTCAATCTCCTGATCAATTGCAGTTTCTTCTTGCGTAAGCATGTCGACCATATGATCAAGCGTACGATCTTTCTGGAATTCTAGGATCTCATTAGTTTGAAAACCAAGATCTAATAATTCCCTGATCGTATTCATGACTCTGACATCATCGAGCGTGTAGAGACGATAATTGTTTTTCTCGCTGCGGATCGGATGAAGCAGGCCGACCTTTTCGTAGTAACGGATCGAATCGACACCCACATGAAAGAGTGACGAAAGATCCCCAATCTTAAAAAGCATTAATTCCTCTTGCATAGACATACCTCTTTTACACTATAGCACGAGAAGAATCGCTTGATAACAGAAAATTTCATGGAGATTTTTCGATATTTACGAAAAGTGACGTTTCAATTGTCAAAAAAGCCTTGCTTTGATAAGATGAAAGAAAGAAGGTGAGAAGAGTGGAAGAGATCGATTTAAAATATCAGAAAGGACGTATTTATGCAGTCGATGACAAAGGAAAATTAATGCTAGAGATCACTTATCCTAAAGTGGGGGGATCATCTTGTCAATATCGATCATACCTATGTGGCTAAACAGATGCGTGGAAAGGGTATGGCGAGCCGTCTTGCGAAAGCAGCGTTGACTGATCTTCACAACTCTGGCGATCATTATATTGCCACTTGTCCTTATGTCGTTTCATGGCTGAAGAAGCATCATCTGCCTCTTTCCGATGATGACCATTACCTCTTTTCAATGACCTTAGAGTCTTTTGCCAAGGAGCTAGATGCTGCGTCTAATCAGAAGCTATTCGCCCTGGTAGCTTACGTACGCCTTCAAGTGACGATGTCATTTTTATCAGAAGAAGACCTGATCACTTTGTCATTTGCCTGCTTCTATGATTTCTATGGTCAACTACCCACGACTAAAGTCGCGGGCTTGAAAGAGCTTTGCGACTGAACCGTGACATCAGCAGTGATGTCAGTTGATTAGCCT
>ONFH01000007.1 GCA_900317015.1 uncultured Erysipelotrichaceae bacterium
TGATCACATCCCTTTAAGCTATCAATGCCGTCCGCCCGTTATTCCTTCTTTTTACATCTCCATTATAACAAAATAGTTGGTGATAACGGCCAATATACCGTGTTTTAAATACGTAATAGTGGTTCTCAAAGCTTAAATTTTAAAACGTGATCTCGTAAATTAGGATATAATAAAGGGTTAGGCTTGATCATCAATTAAAAACCAGTACCCCTATTGAGGATACTGGATGAAGTGATGTTTAGAAGCATCTCAATGCACTTATGATGCAATAATTTCTTTGATACGATCGATCAGCCGCTTCAATTTACGATTTTGTTCTGTCAGTGATTCGACTTCTTTCTGAAGATCCGCAATTTGTCGTTTCTGATCCATAACTTCTTTTTTAAGTTTTGTAAGTTCGACATCTTCCTTCTTGGAATCTTTTGTTTCTTCACTCTTTTTCTTAGGACCTTTTTTACCAGTAGGAATGATATCCCCAGTCACAGGATCAAGCTTACCAATTAATTTTCTTTTTGATCAAGCCTGTTTCTTTTCTGGATCCCAGTAGCTATGAGATTCATAGACATACGTAATGCCTGTTTTCTTGTTTGTCTGTTTTACAATTGACATAGTCATGACCTCTTCTTATCTTTTCCCTTCATGTTGTATTTATTGTATCGTCCTCATGATCATCTTTCATCCTTAAGCCAAAAGAAAAGATGAAGTACCTGTTTTTGATACTTCATCTCTAATTATCTCTGTGGATCTCTTTTTACAAATTTACGTTTAGGAAGTCTGATCGTAACGACAGTTCCTTCCCCTACGACAGATTCAATATGAAGACCATATTCTTCACCATAAAGGAGCTTGATACGCTGATTGACATTACGCATACCATAACCTTTAGAATTCTGTGAAAGCATATGTTCCTTTGTTTCTTCATCCATACCAACACCATCATCTTCGACCATGATATAGACTTCATCTTCAGTCGCGGTAGCATAGACACTTAAGACACCTTTACGATCTTCAAGAAGATCGATGCCATGACCGATCGCATTTTCCACAATTGGCTGTAAGATCAAGTTTGGCGTTTCATACCCTTTGATCTCATCATCAACTGTAATGTCCACTTCAAATTCATAGTCATGCATCATCTGCTGGATATCTAGATAAGCATTCATATTCTTTAATTCATCCGCAATTGAACAAATATTAGAACCCTTATTCAAAGCTGTACGATAGAAATCAGATAAGGATAAGGTGATCTTTGAGATATCATTCTGACCACTTTCAATGGCCATGAAGTTGATCATTGATAATGTGTTATATAAGAAATGAGGGTTGATCTGTTGCTGTAATGCTCGCATTTCATAGTTCTTCTGATTCAGTTTTGCTTCATAAACTTCTTCAATTAAGAACTTGATCTTTTCGACCATGGTGCCAAAGGAACGAATTAATGTCCCGATCTCATCATGATCATTACTTTTGACCGTAACTTCTAGGTTCCCTTCTTGAATACTTTCGGCATTCTTCGTTAAGGCTTCAATACGATCGACAAGATATTTTGACATCCAGTGCATTGCAATCAATGATAAGATTACGACAATACCTAAAGCAAAGATCAAGAATAAGACATCTCTTTCCATGTGGGCACTCGTCAAAGACAAACGTGAACGATAGAAATAGACCTTCCATCCTGCTTCTTTTGAGGTAGCCATTAAAACACGGTTATTCTTTTGCTTACTTAACTTCTTGACCTCTTTAAAAGATAAAAGATCCTGGTCATCAAGAATATTATCATGACTATAGATGACGCCATGTTCATCTGCCACATAAATGCCATAATTGTATTTTTCTGATTCATCAAAGCTTTTAAATAAATCATTATAATCAAGCGTAATGACTAAAATGCCCACCTGATTTTGTCTTTCCAAGGTCGGCATTCGTCGTACATTCAAGACGGTCTTTTGTTTTTGATCAATGATCCAGCGTGGTGTATCACTACTTAAGGCACTCTTATACCAGGACTTCTTTTGAATCTCCTTTAAAGGAAGCCAGGTCGTCCCATGGGCGATGGTCGCATTCTTTGTATAGATCGTGACCTGCTTCACATCAGTATGAAAGTTGGTCACGGAAGAGATCATTGGATCCAGTGTTGTCGTTAATTGTTCATACGCATCATAATCATTCCCATAATTCGTATTCACGATCTGAGCGATCGTATCATTATAAGAAATGTAGTTAGAAAGGTTGTTATAAACTTTTACATCACTATCGACATTGGAAACAGCCATATCTAAGACATTCTGATAGTTTTCAATTTCTCTTTGTGTCACCAAATGGGCAATATTCGTATAGGCAACGGCAACGATCAACACTAAAGGTAGAAGTTCGACAAAGACATAGATCACAATGATCTTCTTTCGTACCTTCATATCTCTAAAGAGAGTCTTGATCTTATTCATGAAAGTCTTCATGAGGCAGCCTCTCCACGGTTACGATATTTCTGAGGAGAGATGCCATAATACTCTCTAAAGCTCTGACAGAAGTAAGAGACATTGGCATAACCAACGGCGACCGCAATAGAGACGATCTTTTCATTGCTGGTCTCAAGTAATTCCTTCGCTTTCTCCATACGGACACGCTTAATGAATTTTCCTAAGTTCTCTCCGGTCTCTTTCTTGAAGATATGAGAAAGATAACTTGGGGCTAAGCAGACCTGATCAGCTAAGGAATCCACACTGAGATCAAGATTATAATTGTTATAAACATAACGAATGACATCCTTGATCTCCTGATGATTCAATGTTTCTGATTTCTTGAATTCCTTCTCTAATAAAGCCACGAATTCATCCATAATGGCTTTGATCGACTTGTAATCATTGGCACGATAGAAACGAACGATCATCGTATCCAAATCTTTTTCATCCGTTACTGTTAAGATATTATAAATATCCTTAATGATTCCCGAGAATAAGAACTTCAGATAATCATTAGAGAAGTCATTCTGAGCATAATAGATCTCATTGAAGCTCTTAAAGTCTTCCTTCAGGCGATCAATATCCTTTAAGTTAATATCATGTTTCACTTTCTTAGTTAATTCTTCGACATCTTCATAAGGTTTGACAGTGACTTTCTCATCCTGTTCGGAATAAATATATTTTTCTGGATGATAATACATTCCCTCTAATGTTTCTTCCAGTTCATCTACTGTCTTTTCCACATCTTCTAAACCTTTTAAAGATTTAGAGATAGCTAGATACCCCTTAGTATGGAAGCTGATCTGCAACATATTAAAGATGTCATGAGCTGCTGCATTGACGGCATCAAAGCGGTCTTCTTCAAAGAAGAATAATGACTGCGTCATATTGAGGTTGAGATAGTCAAAAGGAATACGGATGCATTCTAAGAAATGATTTTTGACTTCTTCATGGTCCCCAAAGAAGTTATCTGGACATGCTAACATGATGATACGATGATACTTCTTTAAGTATGAATCGATCAGTTCTTTGCCAAAACGATCCTCTAATGCCTTACGAGAATTGCCATTGACTAAATTATAAAGAACATGTTCCTTGATCAAATGTTCGGTCTGATCTTCTTTCTTGGCAGTCGCTTTTAATTCATCAACACTTTTGGTCATCTTGACCATCGTTGCTTTGAATTCTTCCGGATTGACTGGCTTTAAAATATATTCTAAGACACCTAGACTCATTGCGGTCTTGGCATATTCAAAATCACTGTAGCCACTAAAAATAGCAACTCTTAACTGAGGCTGCACTTTTAGTGCTTCTTTAATGAGCCCAATACCATCTAGAAATGGCATCTTAATATCGGTTAATAAGATATCTAGAGGATGGTTCTGAATGTACTGTAAGGCTTCTTTCCCATTTTTTGCTTCTATGATATCAAAATCTTGCTCCATCTGATTTAACAGGAAATGCACACCTTTTCTGCCGATCTTTTCATCGTCTGCAACAAGTATACTATACATAATTTACCCCTTTCTCATCACATGAGGGTAACGTAATGTCAGTGCATCCATCAGTTTATCATTGGCCTGTAAATAAACGCATGTGTATAATGAACCTTCATTAAACATCATGGCATAGACCTGATCATTGTTAAAAGCTGAGTAGAAACGTTTTGTTTTAAACTTCTTTCCTTCATAAGATTTAAAAAAGTCATCTTCAGCCTTTGCACAAGCTTCTAAGTGATCCATGTTCAAAGTCGTAATATGTTTTCTTTTTGCCTTATTAATAATACGATCGATTGACATTTCATTATCACATAGAATGTACTCATATTCACAATTCAGTGAACGATTGTAATAGTAAGCTAAGACGATCCAGAGAATCGTCACTGGAATAAAGATCTGTACGAAGATGCTATAAAAACCAAACATCACAGCTAAGGTGATCAGAATGGCTCTAAACAGCTTCTGTCTTAACTTAATATCCATTTTGTAACAATACTCCACATAAGTATCCATAAAACATTCCCCACTTTCATCTTCTATTATAGTTAATCGCTTACATTGTAAAAATATGAGATTATTTAGATAAATGTCATATTTCTTTGAAACAATTGCGAATCCCTAACGGAATGTTTATATTGATGATAAGGAGGTGCGTCTCATGATCAAAATTTCTAATCAAATATCCTCAGATGATCCATTCCAGATTCCTGAATGGCTTCTGACGAATGGTCTTGGCGGTTATAGCTATTTGACCACCAATTGTTCACATAATAAAACCTATCATACTTTATTTACAGGAGCCCTCAAGCCTCCTGTTGAACGTTACAGCGTTCTTTATGACATGAGAGGTCATTTACAGATCGACCATGATCGTTATTCACTTACTGATGCACTAGACTACGTACTCATTGGTGATGTGATTACGTATGTTTACAAAATTAATGATATCATAATTTACCAAACAATTTCACTTGTACACGATAAAAATACTTTAGTTATTAACTATCACATCGTCAATCCAAGTGAACATCATATTGATTTCTACCTTGAACCGATCTTAGCTTTAAGAGCACCCGATGCCGCAAATGAAAAAGTGCCAGAATACGGACTCTTTCCTTATCAAAGCAATGTTTCGATCGTCCCGCTCAATCATAAAGATGTCCTCGTTCATATGAAGACCAACAAAGGCATCTTCACTAAAGATGTGAAAGACTATGTTCCTGACGCTTATCGTTTTCATGAACTGATGGGTGGTGGGATCCATGATCATTTAAGCATCCCTGGTTATTTTGAAGCAATTATCACAAATAAAAGCTATGATCTTTCTTTCACCTGTACTTTAGAAGATGAAACGAATGATCCAATCCAAGAAATTGGTCAAGAGATCATTCGTAAACATCATCTCACGTTCAGTCAAGATGAGAGATTTAATCGACTGGTGAAAGCTGCGGATTCCTTCATCGTCAAAAGAGGAAAACATAAAAGCACCATTGCCGGCTATCCTTGGTTTAATGACTGGGGACGTGATTCCCTCATCTCATTAGAAGGATTAACGTTAGTTACGAAACGGTTTGATGATGCCAAAGATATTTTAACGACATTTTTACAGACGATCCACAATGGCTTATGTGTGAATGCCTTCATTGATCAGGATCATGCCCTCTACAATACTGCCGATGCCTCTTTATGGCTCGTTCATAGCATGTATATGTACTATCTTTATACCCATGATCTTGCTTTTATCAAAGAACATTTCAATACCTTAAGAGACATCATCTTCACCTACATCAAAGGCTGTGATCATGATATCTACCTTGATGATAACTTCTTACTCCATGTAGGAAGCGGCGAAGATCAGGTCACCTGGATGGATGTTCGTATCGATGGAAAAGCGGTAACCCCAAGACATGGTGATCCCGTCGAAATGAATGCTTTATGGTATAACGCCTTATGTATTATGGATCAATTTGCAAAAAAACTGCATGAAGAGTCATTCTTTGATATGTTGGCAAATAAATGCAAAGAATCCTTCCTAAAGTATTTTGATACGCATAAAGGATACTTCCTTGATGTGGCCTACGATGATGAGACCTTAAGACCAAATCAGCTCTATGCTTTATCTTTACCATTTGCTTTACTCGATGAAAAACAAGGAAAAGAAATGTTAGAGATCATTACCAAGAAGCTCTATGTAGGAAAAGGTCTAAGAACTTTACCACAAGATGATCCTCATTATCATGGAACCTATCTAGGAGAAATGAAAGTACGTGATGAAGCTTATCATCAGGGTACAGCCTGGGCTTATTTAATTGGTCCTTTCTTACGTGCTGATTATAAGATCTATCATAATAAAGTCCGAACTTTAGCCTTACTTGAACCACTGCTTTCGACCATGGATGAACAATGTATAAATGGCATCAATGAGATCTTTGATGGCGATAGCCCCCATACCGGAAAAGGCTGTGTCACCCAGGCCTGGAGCATTGCGGAAGTATTATGTATCTATCATATGATTCAAAATGATCATCAATGATCCTAGGCATTTCCTAGGATCTTTTCATTTATGTATAAAATTTTATAAATTCAA
>ONFH01000139.1 GCA_900317015.1 uncultured Erysipelotrichaceae bacterium
ACGGTCGATGAAAAGCCCTATGTTTTAGAAATCGTTCAGAACATCTCTGATGCCACATTAGAAGGCGCCTTTGGTGGAGAAAACTTTATTAATCAAATGAGAAGCTATACAGATGCCATGTATACCGATTCTTTAACAAAGATCAGTAATCGTCGCTATTATGATGACCAGATCAAGAATCTAGAAATGGACGCTGTTGCTATGATCGACGTGGACAACTTCAAAACGATCAATGATTCTTTTGGCCATTTAGCAGGGGATGCCGCCCTTGCCTCTGTTGCGAGCGTTTTAAGAAGCTCAGTGAGAGCGGAAGATTCCGTCATTCGCTATGGCGGAGATGAATTCCTGATTGCCTTTGCGACCATTCCTGAAGACGTCGTTGCCACTCGATTACATGAGATCTTAGAAAGTGTCAGAAAGATCCGCTTAGAAGAATTCCCTGATGTTCGCATCACGATCAGTGCTGGCGGGGCCTATGGCCGTGATACGACGCTATCCATCATGAAAGATGCCGATGAAGAACTCTATAAAGCGAAAGAGACAAAAAATACCGTTAAAGTCGGCCGTCATCAAAAAAACTCATAATTCTCAAATCGTACACCGTTGTGTGCGATTTTTTGATTGGGAACATCTTCAATTTTTTCACAGATGTTTACAAGAAGAGAGAAAACATGATATTTTAATGGTAATCAATGGAAGGAGAATCAAATGGAAAACTTTGTGAATCAAGCACCTTTTGTCTTGGTCGTGCTCTTACTTGTCGTCGGGTTCGTCCTGCTTATTAAAGGGGCTGATTTTTTCGTCGATGGGAGTTCGAACGTCGCCAAACGCTTCCACGTCCCATCTTTGATCATCGGATTAACGATCGTCGCCATGGGGACGTCACTGCCGGAGACTTCGGTCAGTGTTACAGCTTCGATTGCCGGCAAGAATACTTTAGCCATCAGTAATGTCGTTGGTTCGAATATTTTTAACTTGATGGTCGTCATTGGCGTCTGTGCTTTATTAGCACCGGTACCGGTGGGAAAGGAAACCATTAAAGGGGATATTCCTTTTTCATGGGTCTGTGCACTGCTTCTTTTGGGGCTAGGCATCCTAGGAATTGGAGATCGTTCCTCAAGGGTCCTCGGTCATCTTGATGGGATCATTTTCTTAGTCATCTTTGCTTTTTACATCGTGACCTTAGTGAAAAGAGCCGTCAGAGCTGCCAAAGCAGGCAAGGAGCCACCAGCGGAAGCAGAAATTGAAGAAGCAGAGCAGGAAGCCCCTGTGCTTTCGATGCCACGCAGTCTGCTTTATATTGTGGTCGGCATGATCGCTATTATCTTTGGTGGTGATTTAACCGTTGATACGGCCAGCCGTATTGCAATCGATCTAGGGATGAGCGAGACATTAGTGGGTCTAACGATCGTTTCGATCGGGACTTCACTACCTGAGCTTGTTACATCTGTGGTGGCCGCGCGTAAGAAGGAAGTGGGTATGGCTTTAGGTAATGCGATCGGTTCGAATATTTATAACATTTTAATGGTCTTAGGGATCGCCGCAGCCATCAGTCCGATTTCTATTTTGACGGAAAACTTGATCGATACGGTCATTCTTTTAGTCTTTACGTTCATCGTCTGGATCTTTGCGAAAACGAAGCGCAAGATCGACAAAGTCGAAGGTGCTGTGATGGTGCTCCTCTATATTCTTTATGCGGTTTATATTTGTATCCGTTAGTTTCATGAGATCCAAGTCGATTTGGATCTCTTTTAATTTCTTTAATAGATAGATGTGAAATTCTCCGTAGTTAAGGAAATGTTTCACAAAGTAACGTTTAGAAGTGCTACAATAAAAGAAACAAGAAAAAAGTGTGTAGCGAAAGGAGTACAAATGATCTATGGATAAAAAATACGAACCGCTTTTTGAACCTTTTCAAGTCGGTTCAGTCACGGTAAAAAACAAATTCTTTATGGCCCCAATGGCCACGACTGTCGATGTCGATGAGCATCAATGTTACACACCACAGTCGATCGAATATTATGTCAAACGTGCCAAAGGAGGCATTGGGCTGATCATCACCGGTGCCAACTGGGTCGAAAATGAGGTCGAGAACCATGTACCAGCAGGGTTCCCATGTCCCACAAAATTACCTCAGAAATATACGAAGAAAGCAAGAGACCTCACGGATCGTGTCCATGCGTTTGGCACGAAGATCTTCTTACAGCTGACGGCTGGTCTTGGTCGATCAGCTGTACCTGGAGCTGTCACAAATTATGTTGCCCCTTCAACGATCTCTAACCGCTGGGATCCTTCCATTGAATGTCAGGAATTAACGGTTGAACAGATTCACCATATCGTCGAGATGTTTGGCAAGTCCGCTGCCATTGCCAAGCAGTCCGGATTTGATGGCGTGGAGATCCATGCCGTACATGAAGGCTATCTGCTCGACTGCTTTACACTATCATTATTTAATAAACGTACCGATGAATATGGTGGTTCTTTAGAGAATCGATTACGTTTTGCGACGGAGATCGTGCAGGAAATCAAAAAGACCTGCGGTGAAGATTTCCCAGTCATCTTACGTTATTCGATCAAATCATTCGTTAAGGCCATTCGTCAGGGTGGCTTACCAGGGGAAGACTTTACGGAATTAGGTCGTGATATCGAAGAATCAAGACAGGCCATCAAGCTTTTAGATGAAGCTGGTTATGACGCCTTCGACGCCGATGCCGGGACGTATGATTCCTGGTATTGGGCACATCCTCCAATGTATTTTGAAAAGGGAATGTATTTACCATTAGTCGAAAAGATCAAAGATTGTACGCAGAAGCCATTATTAGTGGCTGGTCGTATGGATAATATTGAGAAATCCTTAAAAGCCATCAATGAGAATTTGATCCAGGCCGTTGGTCTTGGCCGACCTGTTCTTGCTGATCCGGATTTTGTCAATAAGATCAGAGAAGATCGAATCGCCTCGATCCGTCCATGTCTAGGATGTCATGATGGATGCTTCGGTCGTTTGTTAAGTGGCGGTTTGGGAAGCTGTGCTGTCAATCCAGAATGCGGTCGTGAAACAATGGTCGGCATTACCAAAGCTGATGAGAAAAAGAAAGTGGTCGTTGTTGGCGGTGGTCCAGCAGGCATGGAAGCAGCCAGAGTTTCGGCTTTACGAGGTTATGATGTCGTCTTATTTGAAGCCAGCGATGCTTTAGGCGGCGAACTGAAAACTGGTGGTCAGCCAAAGTTCAAGGAAGATGACTTAGCACTGATCAAATACTATGAACATGAACTCAAACGCTTAGATGTCGAGATCAAGCTCGAGACCAAAGCCACCAAGAAAAAGATCAAGAAGGAAAAACCAGATCTTGTATATATCGCCGAAGGCTCACATCCGATCGTACCGCCAATTCCTGGTGCTCAGGAGGCCGTACTGGCAGGTGATGTACTGACAAAGAAAGTGAAAGCTGGCAAAAATGTCGCCATCATCGGTGGTGGTCTTGTTGGCTGTGAATTAGCCTTACATTTAGCACAGCATGGCTCGCATGTGACGATCGTTGAAGCCAAAGAGGCTATTTTATCAACGGGTACGGCTTTAGCGCCAATGAACTACTGGATGTTAATGGATGAACTGAAGTTCAATCATATCGACATTCACACATCGGCGAAGGTCACGAAGATCGAAAAGCAGACATTAACTTATCAAATCAAGGATCAGGAGATGAAGCTTGATGTCGATCAGGTCGTTTTAGCCGTTGGTTATCGTTCTGACTCTTCTTTATATGATGAGATCAAGAATGATTATCCATTGATCTTTCATTTAGGCGATAGTTTACAGGTCCGCAATATTCGAGCAGCCATCTGGGATGCTTACGAAGTGGCTAGAACCTATTAGAAGGCAGGATGCGATGCATCCTGTTTTATCATTCTTTGCGAAGTTTGAAAAATTGTCATAACAACGATGTTTTCAATTATTTTACGTGACAAGTGTGACAGACATCATTTATAATGGCCTTTGTATAAAATGGTCAGGAGAAATGAGGCACAGGAATGATAAAGAATTTTACAGATCGTAGATCACAGGCGGTGATGCTCGCAAGAGCCATGAACTTAATGAGTCCAGATCTAGAAAACCACCATGAACAGACATCTTATATGGCTTATTATATAAGTAAAGCTTTAGGGCTTGATGACACATTAGCGATGACGAATGTGGAAGTGGCCTTATTACACGATGTCGGGACGGTCGTTAAACAAAGCATTGGTTCAAACCATGAAAAAAGTGCCGGTGCGAGAATTTTAGAACAGTTTACGATCATGGCGAATATTCCGGAATTTAAAAACATCACCGAGATCATTCAATCGATCCATAAACAGGAGGGGCATACGCTTTTACCTGAAATCAAAAATCCGTATAAAATTCAAATTGTACAGATGGCTGACTATATTTCTAAGATCTTTTCATCCTATGAGGGGACATCTGTCTTAAATCGTGTGCCAAAGATCTCCAAAATCATTCATAATATGAAGTTTCCACCAAAACTTTTAGAGGCCTTTGATCGATTATGTCAAAAAGAGTCGATCTGGCTGGATCTAGAAAATATGACAGCCATTGAAAATGTGTATTCCAACTGGAATGAGTCTTTGACTTTAGAAGAAGCACATAAGATCACATATCTTTTATCTATGCTTGTCGACTATCGTAGTCCTTTTACAAATAGGCAATCTAATGCTCGTGACTTTAGTCGTGAGATACAGATTGCCACTTTCCGTATGCACGGAAAGCAGAAATTTTA
>ONFH01000053.1 GCA_900317015.1 uncultured Erysipelotrichaceae bacterium
AAGTGAAAGCAGCGTCTTTAGGCGCACGCTGGTAACAAAGGCTTATAGCCGCAGAGAAAACCACGGGTTCACCCGTGGTTTTTATTGTCATATTTTTGAAAAAAGTACTGAGTATATTCCTTGAGAAAGCGATTACATTTCCCTATAATATAAAAGGAACATTTTTAAGGAGGAATAATAAAATGTTTGATTATACTGGAAAAGTAGTTGCAGTCACTGGAGCATCTTCAGGACTCGGAAAACAAGTAGCAGAAGGCTATGCATCAGTAGGTGCGGATCTTGTCCTTCTCGCAAGACGTATTGAACGTCTTGAAGCAAGTGCAAAAGAATTAAGTGAAAAGTATGGCGTAAAGGTTTTACCAGTTCGCTGTGATGTCACTGATGAAGCATCCATCGATGCCGCATTTGCAAAAATCGAAGAAGAATATGGACACCTTGAAGTCATTTTTAACTCTGCTGGTGGCGAAAGAGGTACAGGGACAGCCTTAACAGAATTCAAACGTGAAGACTGGGATTTCACGATGAACCTTGACTTAACTTCAATCTTCACAATGAACAAGAAAGCTGGCAAATATATGTCAGAAAAGATCGAAGCAGGCAAACAGGCTTATGGTCGTATCATCAACGTCGCTTCAATCTATGGCTTAGTTGGTAACACTGCCATCCCTACAATTGCTTACCATGCATCTAAGGGTGCCGTTGTTAACTTTACAAGAGGTGCAGCAGCTGAATTAGCAACTAAGGGTATTACTGTTAATGCCATCTGCCCAGGCTATTTCTATACAGAATTAACAACAGAAACATTAAATACAGAATACTTCACACAGTTTGCGAAAAACACTGTACCAATGCAGCGTTATGGTCATGAAGGTGAATTGAATTCAGCTGCCATTTTCTTAGGCGCTGAAGAATCAAGTTATGTCACTGGACAGGCTTTAGCTGTTGATGGCGGTTATACTTGCGTATAATTACTAAACTTTTCAGAAAACTATAATAATCTAAAAGCTAGTTGTTGCTACGAAGTGTGGCAGCTGCTAGCTTTTTTCGATGCTTATGAAAAAACAAAGGAATGTTCGATTGTTAGAAATGATCACAATATAACTGTTGTATTGTTTGGTTATGTTATAATTTTCATAGTGATGAATATGAAAGCAAATGGCTCAGCGGAATCAGAAAAGCTGGCAGAAATGTTAGGCGTATCGACGATGACGATTCGCAGAGATTTTGCCAAACTGCGGGATGAAGGTCTCGAGTCCTGTGTGTATGGTGGTGCACTCTGGAATGATCTGGATCGTTTTGAAATGCCGATGACGAACAAAATAACATTAAATATTGACTGAAACAGAAATTCCTGATTCTCATATAATAAGAAAGAACATTCTTGCTAGAATAAGTGATCTCATGATTAATGGAGGAAGTCAAAAATGAAACGTAAAATCATTTATACAAAGGTCAAGTCTCCTGAATATGAAGACGTCAAACCAGAGATGTTAAGCGTGCAACGATCAAAGAACGTAAACAGAAAGTTATGAGTAAGATGATCGAGCATGCAATCAATCAGCTGGTGATCTACTGTGACGTAGAACATGCCTATAATTTTTATTATTTAACAGGCTTTTATACGAGATTTGAAGAAGCCCTGCTGATCCTTGATCAACAGGGAAAAGCCGTTTTGATGCTTGGTAATGAAAACTTGGATAAGGTAAATAAAGCAAGAATCGAAGCGACAGCTGTTCATTGCTCATTATTTTCTCTTCCTAACCAGCCTAATCGCAATGATCTTGATTTTGTCAGTCTATTAAGACAAACGGGTATCAAAGAGGGACAGAAAGTTGGCGTCGTCGGCTGGAAATATTTTACAAGTCCGATTGATACGAACGTGATGTTTGATGTGCCCATTATATCGTGGAGGGAATCAGAAGAATTGTTGGAAATGATGAACTCATCACCAATGAAACAGGTCTGTTCGTTGGTGAAGATGGTGTGCGAACAGTTAATAATGCCAATGAAGTTGCTCATTATGAGTATGGGGCAGTGCTTGCATCGAATTCCATTTTAGAGGCCATGGATCTAATCGATATTGATGTGAGTGAACTAGAACTAGGGGATGTCCTTCAGCGTCATGGCCAACATACGACCATTACGACGATTGCCAGCAGTGGAGAAAGATTCGTAAAAGGGAATATGTTCCCGGCAGATCGTAAAGTCAAAAGCGGTGATCCTGTTTCGTTGACCGTTGGCTACATGGGTGGCTCGAGCAGCCGTGCTGCTTATGCCGTCAAAGAAGCAAGTGAACTTCCTGATGGGGCTCAAAATTATCTTGATGAACTTGCCAAACCATATTTTAATGCCTATGTGACATGGATGGAAAAGATTTATGTTGGTATGAAAGGGTATGAGATGTATCAGACGATCGAAGATGTTTTACCAAAAGCAGACTATCATTGGAGCTTATGTCCAGGCCATTTGATTGCCGAAGAGGAATGGCTATGTTCACCAATCTATGAAAACAGTCAAGAAATTCTCAGAAGCGGTATGATGTTCCAAATCGATATGATCCCATCTCGTCCAAATATGGCTGGGGTGAGTGCGGAAAGCACGGTATTATTAGCGGACGAGAAATTAAAAAATGAAATTCAGATACAATATCCAGATCTGTGGGAGCGAATGCAGAAGAGAATCGCCTATCTAAAAAATGAACTGCATATTGATCTTTCTGATGATCTTTTACCAATGTGTTCAACGGTTGCTTATCTACGTCCCTATTTATTAAACAAAGATCATGCTTTCGTAGTTGAAGCTTAAAATATAAGACGAAAGTTCATTAAGTATAAAAATGGCACATCCAGAGAGATGCGCCATTCTTTATGATTTCTTCTTTTTATTTAAGAGGACACTTAATAAAAGATCAAGTAAACCCAGGGCTAATGAGGATAAAGCAAGGATCGAAGCAAACTGGTCGATCTTCTTAACCATTTTTTCCTGCTCATCCTGTAGATTCGTCACGATTTCTGGTGTGGATGTAGAACGTTCATTGCCCACGTCTTTGAAGTCAAACTGTTCTTTATATTTTCCTTCATAAGGTTTGACATCCTGATCAAGCTTTTCAAACATTAATGAGACGATGCAGTTACGATGCGTGATACGAATAATATTATCTGACGTATTTGTGATCTTTGTAAAGATTCTCGTCTTATGACCAGGCTGATAGACGGGTGTTTCAAAGTCAAGACCCATACGGATCAATGAATAACGTAAATGGATCGTGGCAACACAGTTAGTAGGGACAGTGATCGATTCATCGGAACCAATAAACACACTCTGATATGGTAATAAGTCGAAGTAATCTTCTAAGATCAGATCATGATTCTTCTTTTCTTTAGGATCATAGATCGATAATACAGAGAGATCATAAGAGACAGCACCAAGTTGTTTCTTGTTAAAAGGCTCGATTGATGACTGAGCCACCTGTTCTAATTCTTCATTGCATAAATACATAGTTATATTCACCTCAGTTTTATTTTGCATTGATAAAAACATGAAATAAACAAATTAGAAAAGTCTTCAAAAAATTTAAACCCTTAAATCCATAAGAGAAATATGAGAAAAATAATCATATGACTTGATTTGCCTAAAACCTATAAGTATAATAGGTTACAGATAAAGGAGATGAGAGCTATGATGGTATCCACTAAAGGAAGATATGCTTTAAGAGTGATGATCGATCTTGCAGAACACGATCCAGAACAGTACATCCCTCTTAAAGAGATTGCCCAGCGTCAGGAAATTAGTGAAAAGTATTTAGAAGTTATTGTAAAGTCATTGACAAAGGCTCACTTCCTCGAAGGATTACGCGGCAAAGGCGGCGGCTATCGTCTCACCAGAGATCCTTCAAGTTACTCTGTTGCAAGCGTGTTGAGGATCACTGAAGGGACACTTGCCCCTGTCGCCTGTCTTCAGGACGAAGTGAACACCTGTAATAGAGCGGGGTCCTGTAAGACCCTTCCAATGTGGACGGGTTTAGAAAAAGTGATTTCGGATTACCTTGAAGGAATATCGATTCAAGATTTAGCAAGCACAGGTAATGAAGCAGATAACTATGTGATTTAAAGAATAAAAAATTAGGAGGACTACAAACATGTCAAAAATTTATACAAGCGCAGACCAGTTGATCGGTCATACACCATTATTAGAATTAACACATATCGAAAGCAAATTTAACTTAAAAGCTAAGTTATTAGCTAAGGTTGAATACTTCAATCCAAGCGGATCTGTAAAAGACAGAATTGCGAAAAAGATGATCGATGATGCTGAAAAAGCAGGTAAGATCAATAAAGATACAGTGATTATTGAACCAACTTCAGGCAATACTGGAATCGGTTTAGCAAGCGTAGCCGCTGCTCGTGGTTATCGTTTAATTATCGTTATGCCAGAAACAATGTCTGTTGAAAGACGTTCAATCATGAAGGCTTATGGTGCTGAATTAGTTTTAACACCAGGTGCAACTGGTATGACTGGTGCCATCAATAAAGCGAATGAATTAGCGAAGGAATATCCAAATAGCTATATTCCAAGCCAGTTCTCTAACCCATCTAACCCACAGGCTCATTATGAAACAACTGGCCCTGAAATTTGGGAAGATGCTGACGGAGATGTCGATGCATTCGTAGCTGGTGTTGGTACTGGTGGTACATTAACTGGTACTGGTAAATACTTAAAGAAACAGAAAGCTGATGTGAAAGTCATTGCCGTAGAACCAAAGACTTCTCCAGTTTTATCAGAAGGTCATGGCGGACCTCATAAGATCCAGGGCATCGGTGCTGGTTTCGTTCCTGATACACTTGATACAAACATCTATGATGAAGTCATCACTGTAGAAAATGATGATGCCTTCAAATATGCAAAGATCGTTGGTCATAACGAAGGAATCTTAGTTGGAATCTCTGCTGGGGCTGCTTTAAAGGCTGGTCTTGATTTAGCTCAGCGTCCAGAATATGCTGGTAAGACGATCGTTGTCTTATTCCCAGATACTGGTGACAGATACTTATCAACTCCATTATTCCAGGATTAATCATTACGTGAGGCAGAAGAAACTTCTGTCTCATTTTTTTATGTTCTCTGATATAATGAAAACGGTGATAGAAATGAAAGAAGAAATTTTGAAAAAATTAGATGACCTTTCCATTCCTTATGAAAAGGTCGAACACCCATCGATCGATACGATGGAAGGATTAGCTGGTGTCGAAGAAAAGCTTGGCTATCGCATTGCCAAGAACTTATTCTTGTGTAATCGTCAGAAGACCAAGTTCTATTTATTATTGATGCCTGGTGATAAGAAGTTTAAGACAAAGGAATTATCAAAACAGATCAACAGTGCCAGATTATCATTTGGCAGTGATGAAGATATGGAAAGACTGTTAGGCTGTAAACCTGGTTCTGCAAGTATTCTTGGTCTGTTTAATGATGTCAATCATCAAGTCCGTTTATTAATTGATGATGATCTTTTAAAAGATGATTATTTCTGTATGCATCCTTGTGATAATACGATGACTTTAAAAATTAAAAAAGAAGATCTGTTT
Organism: uncultured Erysipelotrichaceae bacterium; assembly: GCA_900317015.1. GTDB lineage: Bacteria > Bacillota_I > Bacilli_A > Erysipelotrichales > Coprobacillaceae > Intestinibaculum. The sequence goes on from ONFH01000053.1 coordinate 5,580, forward strand.
GGGATCTTCTTACCATCTGTTCATGTGGATTATACAGCAGTTCATTTAGTAGGGGAGTGATCCCCTTTTTTTAATTGAGGGCTTTGGTAAATTGTGGATAGACTTTCTGATCTGCTTTTTCAAGACCACGGATCAGGATCTCATGATCTTCCCCGTGATGAAGACCGCTGATCAAGATCGATGCGATCCATTCGTTATGTGAGTTATAAATAGGGAAGGAACCAGCACTTGCTAAAAGGGTGTCAGTTGTATATGTTTTGTGATCAATTTGTTCCTTCACATAAAGATAAGCACTAGAATGTCCATAAACTTTGATGACTTCATGCTTCATATGGGCAAAGTTGAGATTACGCTCTGCCTTGTCATCGCTGATATACTGAAAGATGACTGCCCCATCTTTTTCTCTGATGATCTGTAAGGCGATGCCACGATCATATTCAGGAATCAATGAGATGATGGCCTGGCCGATCTTATAGGCATCCTGACTAGTGAAACCATCTCTTTTAGCTGTTTCTTCCTGACTGATCAAAAGTTCTAGATCTGCTTCATTATAATGATCCATGAGTGTTACTCCTGATGATCATTATCGAAGACGATGCCGGCTTCTTTTCTGGCTTTTTCCATTGTACGGCTGACCGCTTTGGAGATCTCTAACATTTCATTCATCTTGTCATAATCCTGTTCATCGATCATACGAATGAATTCCATAAATTCATAATACATACGATGTGTCTTAACGTCAGAAGTAAAGTCTCTGCCAGTACCTTTATTATCTTCTTCATGATAAGCCTGCATACCATTGACAGGTGTATTGATGGCCACAAATCCTTCATCGCCTTCAATTGTCGACATGACTGGGGCTTTGCAGTCCTTAGCACCAATGCAGACAGCTTTGAAATCACCGTAATCAAGGGTAGCGATGCCAGATGTATCGATGCCTTTCTGAACATTGGCCTGATAGCCGATGTGTTTAGGTTCACCAAAGAGACCGATGACGAAGTTTAAGTTATAAACGTTTAAGTCCATTAAGGCACCGCCAGCTTTATGATAATCAAAGGCTGGTAAGATCGTGCCAGCTTTGAAGGCATCATAACGTGATGAATACTGAGAATAGTTCATGCTCACGATACGCACATGACCTAATTCAGGAAGGTGTTCCTTTATATTTAAATAAGCTGGTAAATAATGAACTGTCACTGCTTCAATGATCATCAAATGCTTTTCTTTAGCAATCTTGATTAATTCTTCTAATTCACGGTAATTGGCAGTGATTGGTTTTTCAATGATGACATGCTTGTTGGCTTCTAAGGCTTTTTTTGCAAAGGCATAATGTAAGTGGTTTGGTAAAGCCACATACACAGTATCAACATCGGACGTTAATAATTCATCATAATCATAATAGATGTGATCAAAGTTATGTTCAGCAGCTAACTTTTCTGCTTTTTCGACACTATGTCTTGTAGCTAGTAAGACTTTCTTTTCAATAGGAAATTGATCAAAGATATTCATTAAATCAAGTACGATTTTTCCTGTTCCTAATACGGCTAATTTCATTTCTAAGTCCTCCTCATTTCTTTTGCACATTCATCATACCAAGCTCTTTTGCAAAAGAAAATAGGTGAGGGGGTTTTAGAACTTAAAGTCACCAAAGGACAAAACAAGAAGATCATAGAAGTAACTTGAAGTCTTTAGGCAAGAAAAAAGGACAGTCGTGAAACTGTCCTTAATTGATTATTCAGCTGGATTTTCTTTGACCCAGTTTTCTAAGTCCGCAATGGCTTTTCTCATACGGTTAAGTGTTTCTTCTTTACCTAAGATATGAGCAATTTCAACGGAACCGCCAGGTGTTGACTGCTTATTTGATAAAGCCACACGAATTGGCCACATAACGCGACCATTCTTTAATTCATGAGCTTTGGCAAGATCCATCTGCATATGCATCATGCCATCATCATCAGTGTAATCTTCCCAAGCTTCCATAGCAGGTAATGCTAATTTTAAAGCTTCTAAAGAGTTTTCTGGTGTTGTCTTCATCTTCTTATGTTTATAGATGGCTGCATCAAATGGTAAGCATTCATTAATGAAGTCGACCATTGGAGCAACATCATCTTTATTGACACGATCAAGACGTGGCTGTAAGCATTTAGACACTTCTAATAAATCGACATCTCTTGTAATTGTTTCAGGATAGAGATGCTTGACTGTGTTATGGAATGTTTCTAAGTTCATATTTCTTAAGTACATGCCATTCATCCAAGTTAACTTATCTTTATCGAAGATGGCAGGGGCTTTAGAAATACGATCGATCGTGAAGGCCTTGATTAATTCATCTAATGACATGATCTCCTGATCATCCTTAGGTGCCCAGCCAAGTAAAGCGATATAGTTAAGGATAGCTTCTGGTAAATAACCTTCGGCTTTTAAATCCTGGAATGAAGCATCACCATTACGTTTAGATAACTTCTGATGTTCATCCTTCATAACTGGTGGCAGATGAATGTACTGTGGTCTTTCCCAGTTGAAGGCATCATATAATAGATTGTATTTAGGTGTTGATGATAAGTATTCATTCCCACGGACAACGACATTGATGCCCATAAGGTGGTCATCGATGACATTGGCAAAGTTATAAGTAGGGTAACCATCTGATTTTAATAAGACCTGATCATCTAATGAATCACAAGGTGCTTCGATATGACCATAGATCTCATCATCGAAATCGGCGATCCCTTCAGTAGGTGTTGTCTGTCTGATGACATAAGGTTCACCAGCATCTAACTTCGCCTGAACTTCTTCTTTTGTTAAGTTACGGCATGGATCCTTTTCGTTTTCACCAATTTCACCATCGCAGAAACAATAATGAGCTGCGCCAAGTTCGATGGCTTTCTGCGCATATTCCTTATAGATTGGTAAACGTTCTGACTGAACATAAGGACCAACGTCTCCTGGGTGATCAGGTCCTTCATCCCAGTTCATACCTGTTTCTTTTAAGACATCGTAGATGATGTCAACTGCGCCTTCGACTTCACGCTTCTGGTCAGTATCTTCAATTCGTAAAATGAAGTCACCATCCGCATGTTTTGCGATGAGGTAGCAGTAGAGAGCTGTTCTTAAATTTCCGATATGCATATAGCCAGTTGGGCTAGGTGCGAATCTTGTACGAATTTTTTTCATTTTTTTCTTTACTTCTCCTAAAATCCTTGTTATTATAAAGCTCGTCGATTGGGGTATAGCCAAGCGGTAAGGCAACGGACTCTGAATCCGTCATTGCGCTGGTTCGAATCCAGCTACCCCAGCCATTTGGAGATTCAAGAGCGAAAGCTCTTTTTTTTTATACCCTTAAACAAGTCCAAAAAAAAATGGTAGTCCGTAGGGGGTTCGAACCCCTGTATGCATGGATGAGAACCATGTGTGTTGACCACTTCACCAACGGACCATTTCCGAAATTAAGTATAACACAAAATGTATTTTAGTAAATATATTTTTTTAGAGTTTGGAAAGAACTTGTAGGCTTGGGCATTTGAGTTGTAAATGCGAAAGTTTCTGATATAATGCACAAGAAAGACTGTAAATGAAAGTCTAATAGTTTTGCTTTCAGTCCCTATTTTGATTATAATTTAGGGTGAGCAAGAATAAATAGAAAGGACATATATAAACATGGCACAAGAATGCATTGCAATTGAAGGTGGACATCCACTAAATGGAACAGTTAGAATCTCTGGGGCTAAGAATGCGACCGTCGCATTAATTCCCGCTGTCGTTTTAGCAAACAGCCCTGTTGAAATTTATGGCGTGCCAGAAATTTCTGATGTCGAAGCTTTATCGACACTCTTAAGAGAATTGAACTGTGATGTTGAACGTGTCGGCGATACCTTAAAAGTCGATCCAACACACATCAAGAACATTCCTTTAGTGAGCAAAGCCGTCGATAAATTAAGAGCCTCTTATTATTTCATGGGAGGTCTGCTAGGTCGCTATAGAGAAGTTACCATTAAAATGCCAGGGGGCTGTTATTTGGGACCTCGTCCGATCGACTTACATTTAAAAGGCTTTAAAGCTTTAGGGGCTGATATTACTTATAATGAAAAAGATGAAACATATACTTTAAAAGCAGAACACTTACATGGTGCGGAGATCTATCTCGATTTTGCGAGCGTTGGTGCAACGATCAATATCATGTTAGCGGCTGTTATGGCCGAAGGTCGTACAACGATTGAAAATGCCGCTAAGGAACCGGAAATCATCGACGTCGCCAACTTATTGACAAAGATGGGTGCAAAACTTCGTGGTGTTGGGACAGATACGATCATCATTGATGGCGTTAAGGAAATGCATGGGACATCACATGAAATCATTCCTGACCGTATCGAAGCAGGGACGTTCTTGATCATTGCGGCTGCCGTTGGCCGTAAGGTCTTGATCCAGAATGTCATCTCTCAGCACTTAGATGCCTTATTATCTAAGTTAAGAGAATTAGGCGTACGTTTTGAGATCATCGGTGATTCTATCTTAGTATGGGGTGACTATTATGATTTCAAACCGGTAGAAGTGACGACACAGCCATATCCTGGTTTTGCGACAGACTTACAACAGCCACTCACGACGTTATTAACATTAGCCCATGGTCGCTCAAAAGTCACTGATACGATCTACACAGAACGTTTTAAACACTGTGCTCAGTTAAATAAGATGGGTGCAAACATTGAAGTCGGTGATGGCTGCTGCTATGTCAATGGACCAACGAAGCTTCACGGCACAAGAGTAGAAGCCACTGACTTAAGATGTGGGGCTGCCTTAGTCGTTGCTGGCTTAATGGCAGAAGGCATTACAGAGATTACGAATGTCTACCATATCGACCGTGGCTACGATAATATCGATCGTAAATTAACGGCATTAGGCGCACAGATTTCGCGTTATCAGGTTGAAGACTAAATTTTATCAAAAAGGGTTGCACAAACCTTTAAAGGATGCTAATATGTATGAGCAACTTACTTTGAAGTAGCACAATATTTCAAGGCGGAAGGAGATAATTAACATGAAAAAAGGAATTCATCCAAATTACAAAAGAGTAAAAGTCATCTGTACATCTTGTGGTGCTGAATTTGAAACAGGTTCAGTATTAGATGAAATTCGTGTTGATACTTGTTCTAAATGTCATCCATTCTATACTGGCAAACAGAGATTCGCTAGCGCTGATGGTCGAGTAGAAAAGTTCAACAAGAAGTATGGTTTAAAATAATTATACGCTTAAGGGAAGTCTTTGACTTCCCACTTTTTTATTTATGTAAACTTTTGAATGCTCGAATTTAAAAAGTTATGTAACTAAGCTTATATATCGACCTAATCATCGCTCAGAAGTTTACATAATGTTTGTATATTTAAGCCAACTTTTATGAAGTTATGATGCATATATTTGAAGCTTGAAAGAGATAATTTCTAGTCTATAAACCTATTTGCAATGC
>ONFH01000140.1 GCA_900317015.1 uncultured Erysipelotrichaceae bacterium
AAACTTTATATGATTTTTCGGTGAAAGATAACACGTTAAAAAAGGAATGGTTAGATGAATGGAAGACTTATATTACAGAAGGATTTTCTGAATTTGTACATGATTCATCAGCTGTCATTCATTGGTATGATTATAGTGAATTGATTGAACGAATCAGTGATTTCAATCCCAAGGAAATTTGGTTTAGACAAGTTTTATTGGAAGCCTTGATTTTTGAACCATACTTTCCATTATGCGAAGAAGAAAATAAGAAAGGAGAACTCGTTCCGTCAAAAAAATATAATTCTTTAAAAAGAAGTTACCATGAAAAGAAATGCGATGATTTCATTAACCAAATGGCGATTCATTATGGCCTTGAGGGATACGTTCCTAGAGTAAAAAAGACTTATCACCATATGATTTCAAAACTAACGAACAAAATGACCAGAGTTCTTAAAATTACTGTGTCTACTCTTATTGGAGCTGTTATTTTTGTTTCGGGTGCTGGGGTATTTGCAGGACCAATTGCTACAATTTTGGTTGGCTCTCAATTTACTGGCCTTAGTGGAGCTGCTTTAGTCAATGCCTGCTTAGCATTTATTGGTGGTGGTTCGATCGCAGCAGGAGGTGCAGGAATGGCAGGAGGCACAGCTGTGATTGTTGGGGGAGCCGGTTTGTTTGGTTCCGCTGCTGGCTTAGGTACTGGCGCACTTCTGACTGCTGGTGAAGCCATTAAAGAAAACACAGTTGTTCAAAGTGCGAAATTATTAACGATCATAAGAGAAATTTTCTTAAATGATGAACATAACATAGAGGATGCCGATCGGCTCCAAGCCTTATATGAAGAAGAATTGATTGAATATCAGAAGTTCTCTATTGAACTTAAGAACAAATATGATCATGCTTCTTCAAAGCAGAAGAAAGACTATAAGAAAGAGTTAAATACTCTAGATGATATCATCAAGACAATGGATGCTGGGAAGAAGGATCTTAACAAGTTCATTTCTTCGTATAAAGAGGGCTTAAATAAATAAGACTGGTTGTTTATTAGAATAGTCATGATTAACAAAAGAAAAGAGGGGGAATACTTATGAATGTGAAGAAAGTAATGATTTCAGGACTATGTCTCATGATGCTTGCAGGCTGTGGGTCATCAAGTCAGTCCACGAGTAAAACTTTCCGTTATGCAACAGAGACTGATATTATGTCCATGGATCCAACAATAGGAACTGATGGAACATCCATGGATGCGATGCACGCTGTGACCGATGGTCTAGAAATCTTCGATCGTAATGGCAAGACAGTTGCTGGGATCGCTAAAAGCTATGATGTCTCAAAGGATCATAAAACCTATACGTTCCATTTGCGTCATAATGTAAAATGGGTCGACTATCAGGGGAAAACAGTTGGAACATTAACTGCTAATGACTTTGTTTATGCTTGGCAAAGGATTATTAAAAATGCCGGTGAATATGCTTGGTAGTAGTGCTGCTAATATTAAAAATGCGGATACCTTGATCAATAAAGGAACAAAAGCAACAACAAAAGAGCTCAATACCTTAGGTGTTAAAGCAAAAGATGATTATACATTAGTCGTTACACTCGAGGAACAGGTTCCATTCTTTGTCTCATTAATGACCTTTGGATGCTTCTATCCGGAATATCAGAAATATGTAGAAGCAAAAGGTAAGAAATATGCTTCTAATTATAAGAATATCATTTCTAATGGTGCCTTTATCATGACGGGCTGGACGAAGTCAAAATCAGCAACATTTGTACGCAATACGAAGTATTGGAATGCTTCTAAAGTGCATTTATCTAAGATGGTTTGGCAGTTAGGCCTAGATGCCAAGACAGCAGCTGCATCATTTGATGCCGGGAACCTAGACTATGCACCATTAACTTCATCAATTGTCGATAAGTACAAAAACAAGAAGACTTTTACAACATTCATGGATGGTCACTTACATTATCTTGAACCGAACATGAAAAATAAATATTTGAAAAATTACTACATTCGTAAGGCTTTATCCCTTGCCATGAATCGTCGAGAGTTATGTTCTAAGATCCTGAAAGATGGTTCAACTGAATCTAATGGCTTTGTACCAAAAGATTTATGTACTTCACCATCTGGTGTT
>ONFH01000188.1 GCA_900317015.1 uncultured Erysipelotrichaceae bacterium
ATCTGGATCTCTGAGATCATGCTTCAGCAGACGACAATGAGTGCTGTTCTTCCTTACTATCAACGTTTTATGGAACGTTATCCAAATATAGGATCCTTAGCGCAAAGCGATCTTGATGAAGTGTATAAATATTGGGAAGGTCTCGGCTATTACCGACGAGCAAAGCATCTTTTAGAAAGTGCTCAGTACATCGTTCATGAAAATAATGGCGTCTTTCCTAAAACGTATAAAGAACTATTGAAACTCAAAGGCGTCGGTCCTTATACGGCTGCTGCCATCAGCTCATTTGCCTATGGGGAAGCACAAAGTGCCATTGATGGCAATGCTTTAAGAGTCTTATCCCGACTCTTTGGTCTTCATGAAAACATTGCCCTCTCTAAGACCGTCAAAATGATCACGGAACGTTCCAACGCCGCAATCATTGGTTATGATTCGGCCAAATATAATCAAGGACTGATGGATCTAGCCAGCAGTATTTGTCGGGTCATGAATCCAAAGTGTGAAGAGTGTCCTTTAAAAGAGGATTGCCAGGCTTATCAAAACCATGAAGAAAAGATCCTGCCCATCAATATCAAGAAGATCAAGAAACAGGAATTAAGCTTTATTACGGGTATCGTCACCTATCAAGGGAAGGTCATGCTCATTAAGAATCCCGAGAATGCCTTATTAGAAAACATGTATGGTCTCATCCAGTATGATGTCGAATCCCCATTCTCCTTTGTCGAAGCGTTTGAGAAGACCTATCATCTCGACTTATCGATCGATACGCATGTGAAAGACTTCAAGCATGTCTTCACGCACCGCACCTGGCATATGCATGTCTATCATTTTGAAGCCAGTGAGGATAATGAAGCGTTCTACCCGATCGATGCTCTCAAAGATCTCGCCATCCCGACAGCTCATAAAAAAATCCTCAAGTATTACCTTGAGGAAATGTAGCACCAATTATTGGTGCTCATTTTTATAATAGGTACAAAGTGATCAGTGTGAGAATTGCTAAAGTGCCTTGTTTCAGGATGATATCCTTAGAGCTTGTGAGACTGCCAAAGATGGCCACAATAATAATGTACACATCAAGAAGCATTAATAATCTTGCATCCTTTAAATAAAGAGACACAAAAATCAGCATGCCAATCAAGAGATTATAAACACCCTGATTCTTAAATAAGGTCGACACACTATCACGGCTCAGCTCCCTCTCTTCCATATGGAACACTTTGGCGGTACGCTTTGATGATGTGGCTAATGTTTCTAAATAAAAGATAAAAATAAATTCTAAGCCTGTTAAGATGGCTAAAACTTTTGTAAGAATCGACATAACAATTTTCCTCCCGCTTTTAGTATACCAAAATATCTTTGACTTTCAGTCAGATTTCTTCATAAATTTGATAAATTTCTAAAGCATTTCATGTTTTTCCAAAAAAATATTTTGTGAGAATTTGTAGGTTTTAAAGTGAAAATAAGGGACTTTTTAAAAACAATACGGTTGTTTATGTTTTCATTTTCGATTAAATATTGTAAGATGATAGGTAGAAAAATAAAGGAAAAGGTTGATAAACATGAAAAGAAAATCACATAGAAAGCAATACGTAGAGAAAAGGTCTTCTAGAAGTTCTCAGACTCGTCAGAATCGAAAGCGGACAAATAAGAAATTCTTCATTGCAAGAATTGAAAACGGACATTTGCGAAGGCTATGTTACATCCTCTTCGTCTTTGTCATCGTCTTGGCATTAGGCTTTGCGGCTGCGAATGCCCTGACCCTTAAGATCGACGGAAAATTCATTCCAACATATGCCAGTGAGGCCGCTGACATTGCCGAAAAGAGTAAGGAATCAGATTTCATTTTAAGCAACCCTTCCAAGATCTATGATGATTCTGGAAAGCTGCTTGTTTCCTTCAAGGCCGACACGGGCGGCAGTTATGCTCGTTACAATGAAATTCCAACAGATGTCGTCAATGCCTTTATTGCCATTGAAGACAGAACCTTCTGGACAAACAGCGGGTTTGACTTACGTGGTTCATTAAGAGCCCTCGTTTCCGTTGTCAAAAATGGTTCGATGACTCAGGGTGGTTCAACGATCACTCAGCAGTTAGTCCGTGCCATTTACTTAACCCGTGAAAAGAGTATTGGACGTAAGATCAAGGAAATCTTCTTAGCCAAAGATATTACGAAGAAATACAGCAAGAAAAAGATCATGGAATATTATGTCAACTCTTGTTGCTACAGTAATAATATCTACGGCATCAAAGATGCTGCCAACATCTATTTCAATAAAACACCTAAGCAGTTAACATTATCACAGGCCGCTTACTTATGTTCTATTCCAAATAGACCAGCATTATATAACCCTTATCGTAATTCTGATAAGATCATCGCTCGTCGTAATCGTATCTTAAGTGCGATGTATCAGCAGAAGATGATCTCTAAGAGTCAGTACGACGAAGCAACAACTGAAAAGATCACGATTGCCAAGAGAAAAACAACGGAGATCTCAGATTATGCAACTACGTATGCGATCCACAGTGCAACCCTTTATTTAATGAAGAAAGATGGTTTCAAATTCCAGTATAAATGGGCCAATACAAAAGCTTACCAAGCTTACAAGAAGTCCTACAATACGGAATATGCAGCCATGAAGTCTACACTTTATACAAAGGGCTACACGATCAAGACAACATTAAATCCAACCAGACAGAAAAAATTACAAGCCTTATTAAATGAACAGATGAACCGTTACTCAACGCGTATCAGCAATGGCAGCTACAAGCTCCAGGGTGCCTTCACTGTCATCGATAATAAGACACATAAAGTCGTTGGCATCATCGGTGGACGTAAAGGAACATCAAGTACGAACTACTCATTAAATAGAGCGTTCCAGTCTCCTCGTCAGCCAGGTTCAACGATCAAACCATTAGTCATCTATACGCCAGCCTTAGAAAAAGACTGGACGGCTTATTCGACATTAAGAAATGTCGATGTTTCTACCGCTTATGCAAGATATAAGTCAGGTTATAAAGTATCGACGATGGGCGGCTCTTCAATGAGCTTAGCCAATGCCGTCTTCAAATCTGTCAACGGCTGTGCCATCTACTTATATGCTCAAGTCACACCTTCTGTTGGTTTATCAAAATTAACATCAATGAAATTCTCAACGATCTTACCAACTGACTATGGCCTAGCCTCTGGTCTTGGTGGTTTGACAGCAGGTGCCACAACGTATGAAATGGCCAATGCTTATTCGACATTAGCCAATGATGGTGCTTATACGCAAGCCGACTGTATCAAGTCCATTAAAGACATGAATGGTAATGAGCTCTACTCATCACCTTCCGCAACTCAGGTCTACACAAAAGATGCAGCTCAGTCTATGACAGGCATCTTACGTGGCGTTATCACAAAAGGGACTGCCAGCAGTATGAACTGGTCATCTTCAACAGATGCCGCTGGTAAGACTGGTACAACAAACTCTAACAAAGATGCATGGTTCTGCGGTTACACTCCTTACTACACGATCTCTGTATGGTGTGGTAACGATGACCCAGAAGATACATCATTATATGGTGGGACAGCTCCAGTACAGATCTGGAAAGCTATTCAGAGCTATATGATTGAAAACAAAGATACAGCACACTTTGAAAACTCACCGATCCCTGGTGGCTATTCAAGCTCATCAAGCTCAAGCAGTTATTCAAGAAGCAGTAAGAGCAATACAACAACTTCAAATACAACGACTGAAAATGGTACGACAAGTTCAACAACTGATAATAACACTGACCAAAATAATCAGTCATCATCGACAACTTCAAATAACAATTCTCAGTCATCTTCAACTTCGAATAACAACTCAAGCTCAAGCACATCTAACAATCAGTCAAATAACTCAAGCACTTCAGGAAGCAGCTCTTCAAGATCAAATACTTCAAGCGGCAGCACGAATTCAAATAGCTCAAAGAGTTCTACAAGTTCATCTTCAAGCTCTCAAGGCTCATCAAGTTCAAGCTCATCTGCAAGTACGGGATCTTCATCAAGTGCAAGCAGCAGTGCTTCAAACGAATAAACAAATGACCTCATCCTTAGGGATGAGGTTTTTTCCTACTGAAAACGGCTAAGGATGATTCCCTTAGCCGCTTCTTATTTATTGATCTGCTTTATTCAAAAGTGATCTTCTGACTGTTCTTAACGTCTTCCCTAAGACCACTGCTAATACTGAACTGACTACAAATGTCATAAACATCGCTCTCCTTAATAGTTAGTTTCTACTAACTATATCTTAACAAATATTGTTTCAATTGCAAGTGATGTGCTTGAGGGCATATAAAAAGGCAGGTCGCCCTGCCCTTTATGTGATTTTTAACACTTCCACAGCCTTTCTGACATCATCCGTTGTCAGCCCTTTATAATAGTCAGTCTGAACAAAATGAGGAAGCAAGCCCATCGTATCAAAGTCTTCAAAATGATAATCATCGAGGATCACATAATGCATGATGCCATGCGCTTCAATGTAACCTTTGATCGTCGCTCCACGAAAGATATCGTGTTCATGTGTTGTATCAATGATCTCTAGCTGATAACGTTTCATTTTCTTCTTTAAGTATTTCAACATGCCAGGATCATTCTGCCAGGTACTTGAGAGAACGATCTGGGCTCCGGTGAGATTGACTAAACGATACAGCTGCAATAAGTTATGATTATCCGCCCCAATGAAGCCCGTTGCTTTGACGACTTCACTCGTAACGGCATTATTAAGTACACCATCACAATCCAAAAAGATAATATGATCCATGTTAGTCCTCCCTTTCTGCCTTGATTCGTTTCTTACATTTATACATGGCATCATCAGCACGTGTAAACACGTCATTATAACAATGGTCCATCTTCTCATCATACTTCGCTAATCCCATCGAGAAGGCCACTTGTTTATAAGGTTCATCACCGTTCATATCTCGTTTGACGATATAAGGTCTCAGTTCCTCTAAGATTTCTTTGTAATGATCGTAATCACTGCGTTTTAAGATGGCGACAAATTCATCCCCGCCAATTCTAAAGACAGGAGAATGCTTACAGGCATCACAGATGATCTTTGTCGTTTTCACTAAGATCTCAGAGCCTTTCTTATGGCCATACGTATCATTGATGGCTTTCAGACCATTGACATCGATCATTAAGATCATAAAGCATGCGGTACCAGATTCAATTTCATCATTTAAAGCATTCGCTTCAAGTTCATAAGCATTATAGTTTTTCACCTTTGTCAGTTCATCAATATAAGCTTTATTTGAAATACTTGTCACATTATGATTCACTTGTTTCATGGCTTGATTAAAGGCATCCGTTAAGGTCCCAATCTCATCTTTGGTCGTCTTCTTAAGATCGACATGATAATCGCCCTGTGAGATCCGATAAGCAGCTGATGTTAATTCAATGAGCGTCTGTGTCATCTTATGGGTAAAGATCATGATCAAGATGATCACGACGACAAATGTACTCATAATAAAGCAAAGTAAGATCTTCAGATCCTGATTACGCTTGGCAAAGACTTCTGCTTTGGAAACAACGACGACAAGCCGCAAGTCATTCATCAAAGGCGCTTCACACATCTTGGAATCAATGCCATTATACTGGCAGTCATGGATCGATGTATTTTTGATCTTCTTGATCTTATGGATCGATAACTCCTTATTAGAGCCGATCGTGACATTTTCGGTAATCGTCTCATAGTCATCATTGGTTAATAAGGCATGTCCCTGCTTATAGATTTTGATCTTTTCAATCGAGGAATAGAGTGTTGAAAAGCTCAGATCTGCCCCGATCACGCCAATAAACTGTCCCTTTACATAGATTGGGACGACATAAGAAAGAATATTAAGTCCTAGATTGGCATTATAATAAAGCTGCATCCAGATCGCCTTATGCGCTTCTAATGGCTGATAATACCAGCCATTCCACTTGGTCTGATCTTTCTTATAGTCAGTTGCGACCGTCAGTTCTTTTTGTGCCACATATTTCTTTTGATCTTTGATATACCAGAAACCATCCGCCTTTTTGATGGTCTCTTCATTAAAATGTAAATAGAATGTTTCAATATCCTTTGACTTCATGACCGTTTTACACATCATAGAAGATAACGTTTGATTCAAGTCCTTACGAATCGATGCATTCTGAATGTCTTTGGGATCCTTCACAAACGTAACGACATAAGACTCCGCCATATCAACGATCCCTTTTGTCCGATCTAAGATCGTATTGAGTTCATCCTTCTTGCTTAAGCAAATCGATTTCAGTTCACGACTCGCCAGCCTTGTCTCATAAGAATGGACATCATATAAGTTTGAACCACCAAAAAAGAGTGTCACTACGATCGTGATACTGATGATCAAAATCATTATTTTTGCTCTGATTGAATGCATAATGGACCCCCTACATAAATTATGATACTCCTTTCTTTTTTAGATTTAAAGAAATTGAAATAAAGTTCATAACAAATTGATATAAATACAGAAAATATAACATATCATTTTAAAGAAAAAGAGATCCATCAGTATTCATGATGGATCCTTTCGTTGAAGACTGCGTCATTTCACGCCGTTATGATACTTTTTTCTAGTTGATCACATGATGTTCATTATATAAAGGTCCCATGACATAATTCTTGACCTGATTCCAGTCTAAGACACCATAGGCAAAACCTTTACGAACAAGCTCTGGCGGTAAGTATTCATCATACTTATCAAAGTTAGGAATCTCTTTATCATAAAGTAATTCTAAGAGATCAAAGTCCTGATTGGCTTCTTCATATAAGACTTCATAAAACTCATCTTCAGTGGCATCCATATAAAATGTCATATAGTAAGGACGCTGAGGGTTGAGTTTACGTAAATGAAGACGTTTGGCACATCTCTTCTTTAAGAATCTCTCTAAACATAAGAAAGCATAAGTTCCAAGCCATGGGAAGAGACAATACATCTTTCCCCCTAAGTGGATCAGACTCTTTCCTAACATCTCGCTATTACGACAAGTAAATCTTGCCTGTTCTAATCGCTTATTGGCATTATTCATTAAATAAGGATATGTCAGATCTTCTTCTAACACTTGTTTCATACGTTTTAAGATCTTTGTATCAATATCGCCAGGAACATCCCCAAAGTAAGCTGGAATCTCCCCTTTTACGACATGCACATAAACATGATGATGTTCATGATCAATTTCATCCACGGTCCAGACTCTTCCGGCAATGGCCACTCTTTCACCCACTGGTGGGGGTTTGACGATCGTTCCTAGTTCTTTGGTATCGGCATGAACATGATATTCAATGTTTTCCTGGAAGACGGCATAGAACTTATAGGAGTTGATGATCTTCTCCCCTTCAATTCCAATGATGAGTCCGCCTCTTGCAGTTACTTCTATATGATGCTCTTTGATCAGATGTTTTAGTAAGACTCGAAAATCATCCTGACTGATATTATGGAAATAAGGCAAGGTCAGAATACGACTTGCCAGCATCGCTGGTGACTGTTCCCCTGTACTTGCTAAAGTGGACATCGTCTGATGATATAACAAGCTATAAGGAAGTCGTCCTGTTCTAGGCGGTTCTACCCATCGTTCTTCTAGATACACTTGAACTAAAGCGATCCCCTGGATCAAAGACCATGGGACATATTCTGGAAGCATGGCCCTTGAATCTGGATAGTCTTCCTGCATGACAAACCACATCTCACATGGTGAGCCACGTCGACCTGTACGTCCCATTCTCTGTAAGAAGGAAGAGACGGTAAATGGTGCATCGATTTGAAAGGCTCGTTCAAGCTGTCCAATATCGATTCCTAATTCTAGTGTTGCCGTGGCACATGTCGTCATCGCAACAGAGTCGTCTTTCATTAACTCTTCCGCTGACTCACGATAAGACGTTGATAAATTGCCATGATGGATCATAAAACGATCTGGTTCATGCTTAAGTTCACAATAATGTCTTAGCTTCTGACAGACCGCTTCACATTCTTCACGACTATTCGTAAAGATCAGACACTTCTTGCCTTTGGTATGTTCAAAGATATAAGACATCGCATGATCCGCCCCATCAGGAGCTTCATCGGTTTTCTCATCAAGAACTTTTAACCCTAATTCTGGCTCATCTTTCGCAGCTTCATCGCCATTTTTAAAGAAATGTTGCATAGAAAGACGCCAGCGCACCTTCTCCCCTTTTCCCTTTGGTACGATCGTTTTACGCTTCGTTCCAGCCGCTAAAAAATGAGCGGCAATCTCTGGTCTCCCAATAGTTGCGGATAGACCAATTCTTCGTGGATCACAGCCGGCCAACTTGGCTAAACGATTGATCAGACAGAACGTTTGTCCGCCACGATCACTTCTTAAGAAGCTATGGACTTCATCGATGACGATAAAGCGTAGATCATGAAAGAGATTCGGAATCTCCATGTGTTTACGCATCATCAAAGCTTCTAGTGATTCTGGGGTGATCTGTAAAATTCCATTTGGATGCTTGAGAAGTTTTCTTTTGGCACTCTGTGAAGCATCTCCATGCCACTTTGTGATCGTAATGTCTGTCCCTGCACAGAGATCAGTTAATCGATCATACTGATCGTTGATCAAGGCTTTAAGTGGGGCAATATAAAGACAGCCAACACTACTTGATGGATGTTCTTCTAGCAGTGTTAAAATAGGAAAGAAAGCGGCTTCCGTCTTTCCACTTGCCGTACTAGCGGAAATCAAAACATGCGAATCTGTTTCAAAGATGGCTCGCCCGGCAGCATTCTGAATGCCTCTTAATTCTTGCCAGTTATGATCATAAATATAATTTTGAATAAATGGTGCATAGTGTGAAAACACGTCCATAGCATCACGTCCTTTCAAGTATGTATTATAACATATCCACAATTAGAAAATGCAGGATCTCTCCTGCATTGTCTTAAAAGTATGTTCCTGGAGCTGCCGATCCATCGTAAATATAACCATGTTCAGGCCAAGTGTCTTTATTTGCATCGACATTCATAGCATTCACTTGATCATGAGTAAGGATAAAGTCAGATGGAATGTCTTGATTTCGATATGTATAACTCCGTGAATGATCCTGATCGATCCAGCAATCCTTATTTTTGTCATAAGTAAATAACATCGGTTCATCATCATGTTCATAGCCATATGCGGTATAGTGACCATGAGCGATGAATATTGATGCCGTTGGATGTTGTGAAAAACTTGTTCCCTTTTCAAACAATTCATTACGATTGACATAACGTCCATCGACAAAACAGTCTGATAAAGCATATTGACCATCATTTGTATAAGCCATACCACTAGAAGAGGTCCCTTCGATGCCAACTTGAATCCAAGCACCTTTCTTTCCAACAACACTACTCATAGCTGTTTGTGAAACCGTATCTTCATAAGGTTTGATATCCTGATCTGCAATGGTATGATAATTCATCAGTTTTGTCTTCATCGTATCTAATGACATCTGGCTTGAAAAGTCAGAAGAGGAATGATCAAACGTAAACCATGAATCAATTCTTGTGTCGAATAAAGGCGTATAACTGCCTGCTCCTTCACCACCATAAGTTTTCGTGACACCATCTAATGTTGCAGTAAATAATTCATGATTATAACCATAATCGATCTGCACATTAGGATTGAGCTTTTTTGCAATTGTCCTCAATTTGGCTGGGAATCCTGCTGAATCAAGTGTAAACGGATAAGCTTTAGCCATTAATAAATATTGAGAGCTCTGAGTATAGTTCGGATAAACACGATCATAATGGATCATGAGCGGATTTTCTTCATAAGGAGATGCACACAGTGAAGCATAACCAGCACTCTTTCCTTGTGTATTGAAACAATCTAAAGGATAAACCGCATAATCACCTAAGGCTTTTTCAACACGATCCATGTTATCAAAGAAGTTTGCCTGTGGACTTGTATAAGTATTGATCAAATAATCGTTCACTGAATAAAGTGTTGGTAATGTCACTTTGATGTCTGTCGTTATATAATCCAAATCATTTCCATCAGACCAAGTATAAGAAACCCATGAACCATTCGTCGATTCTGTGTGATCACTGGCATAATCTTTATAAGTGTATGGCTTTGAATAGGCATAGCCACTATTGACACGACGTTTTACTAAAAGTTCTCCACCATCACTTAATACTTGATCAGCTTCCAAAATGTAACCACCATTGACGCGATGCAGTGTGTCATCCGTATATTTAACATCTACGAACTTATGATCTTTTGCACAGATAACCGACTGTTTTTTATCTGTTCCTTGATAGATCGTCGACTGATCAATAAACTGTAAGTCATAAGGATCTGGATCATCTGTCTCTAAGAAGAAATATTGATTTAAAGGAGCCAATAATGGTTTCAGATTATACGAATAGGCTTCACTGACATGGACCTTGCATGTTACATCCTTTTCATAATCAACTTGTACAACTAAATCTGTCGTTCCA
>ONFH01000152.1 GCA_900317015.1 uncultured Erysipelotrichaceae bacterium
AGAAAGGCTGAAAGAGAGAACAATGTAAAAAGACATGCCGAAGCATGCCTTGTATTAATAAGTTTTATTGGTCCCCTTATAGAAGACGTAGATCTCACCCATGATGCCAATGATCAAGAAGACGATGGATGTTAACTGAGCCATACGGATCGGACCAAGCATTAAGGAATCTGTTCTTAGACCTTCCACAAAGAAACGCACGATGCCATAGCCAATAAAGTAGGCAAAGAACTGTGCTCCATTATGACGAGAGAAGCGTCTCACTAATAAAATAATAATTAGAAAGACACAGATATTCCCTAATGATTCATAAAGGAATGTAGGATGATGATAAGCGCCATTGATATACATCTGATCAATAATGAACTGTGGAATATGTAAATTCTTTAAGAATGATAGAGGAACTGCTGTCCCAAATGCTTCATGGTTAAAGAAGTTGCCCCAGCGTCCACAGGCCTGTGCAATCAGAACACCTGGCATGATCGCATCACCGGCAATCAAGAATGGAATCTCCCTTTTCTTGAAGAAATACCAGCTGAAGATCAACCCGGCGACAATGCCGCCCTGAATGGCGAGTCCGCCATGCCATACGGCAATGGCTTCAATTGGATTGGCTGCATAGAGCTCTTTCCACATAAAGATGACATACCATATACGAGCTCCGATGATGCCAATGACAAGCAGGCCAAAGAAATAATCAGAAAGTATTCCTTTGTCATAGCCTAACTGTTTAAAGCGATACTGGCCAAGGGCGTAAGCAATCAGAGCACCAATAATAATCACGATCGCATAATAATGAATAGAGACCGGACCAATCGTGACAAACGTTTTAAAGTCTGGAAAAAATTGCATAATTACTCCTTACTCTTAATGTTTTCAAGAATACGATTGACGAATTCCTTACTAGAGTCAAAGCCGGAAGCCTTCAACTGCATATTCATGACAGCTGATTCAATGATGACAGACATTGAACGACCACCAGTGACAGGAACGACGATCTTAGGAATAGAGACATTTAAAATATCTTCTGTCACATCGTCTTCCTCTACGCCAATACGTGTATATTCACGTGATGGTAACCATCTTTCTAGCTGAATGATCAAATCGACATTATTTTTTGCTAAAACACTGCCGGCACCAAACATCTTAGACACATCGATGACACCGATCCCACGAATTTCTAGTAAGTTGTTTAAGACCTTAGGAGCCTTACCAATAATACCCTGACCAATATGATAAAGTTCAACGGCATCATCGGCGATCAGCTGATGACCACGTTTGACAAGTTCAAGGGCGATTTCTGATTTACCGATTCCACTATCACCACGGATAATGACACCTTTCCCATAAATATTTAAGAAGACGCCGTGGATCAATGTTTCTGGAGCCAAAGCTTCATCAAGTCGTGACTGTAAGTTGATCGATACACGACCGGTTGCACTGTTTGTCTCAAAAACAGGGAAATTACGTTTAATGGCAATATTCTTTAAGATCTCAGCTGTTTTATAGCCTTTGGCAACGATAATACATGGTGTTTCATCATTGACTAACTTTGAGAAGCAGGCCAGCTGTGCCTCCTTCGTCATTTCTTCAATGAAGGCATTTTCCTTCTCACCTAACAATATAATTCTTCTAAAGTCACTGTGCTTAAAGAAGCCAGCTAACTCAAAACCAGGACGGTTAATGTCTGCGACATAGACTTCACGCTCCATTGATGACTCATCACCAGACACTCTATGGAATTCATTAGGAGACAATAAGTCCTTTATTTTTACAGATTTTGCCATAAGCTCCTCCTATTATAATAAATCCTTGAGGAATTGACCTGTACGAGAATCTTCGCATTTTGCGACTTTTTCAGGTGTTCCTTGTACTACAATTGTACCACCGGCATCGCCGCCTTCCAACCCTAAATCGATGATCCAATCCGCAACCTTGATCACATCTAAGTTGTGTTCGATCACGAGCACGGTATCTCCATTATCAACGATCTTATTTAAAACATTGATCAGACGATTAACATCATCACTATGAAGACCGGTCGTTGGTTCATCTAAGACGTATAGAGTCTTGCCAGTTGCACGCTTCTGTAATTCAGAAGCCAGCTTGACACGCTGAGCTTCCCCACCAGATAAAGTCGTCGCTGACTGTCCCAGTTTGACGTAACCTAGCCCTACATCATACAAAGCTTTCAGCTTGTTGTAGATACGAGGTAAGTTTTCAAAGAAAGATAATGATTCTTCGACAGTCATCTCTAGCACATCATAAATATTCTTTCCTTTATAAGTGACCTGTAAGGTTTCTTCGTTATAACGTTTCCCGCCACATTCTTCACATGGTACATAAACGTCAGGTAAGAAATGCATGGAGATCTTCTTGACCCCATCACCCTGGCAGGCTTCACAACGTCCACCTTTCACGTTGAATGAGAAACGTCCTTTATCATAGCCTCTCATCTTCGCTTCTGGTGTTTTCGCAAAGAGATCACGAATATCATCAAAGACTCCCGTGTAAGTGACTGGGTTTGATCGTGGGGTACGACCAATTGGTTCCTGAGAGACTTCAATGATCTTATCAATATTCTCATAGCCACGGATCTCACGATGCGCCCCAGGCTGTTCTTTTGATTTATAGATCTTCTGCTTTAAAGCTTTGACTAAAATATCATTCACTAATGTCGATTTCCCTGAACCAGACACACCAGTAACGGCAATAAACTTGCCTAATGGGAACTTAACATTAATATTTTTTAAGTTATGTTCCTTAGCCCCTCTCACTTCGACATAAAGGCCGTTGCCTTTACGTCGTTTCTTAGGCACCGGAATCTTCTTGCGTCCAGAAAGATAAGCCCCCGTAATTGAGTTCTCATTATTCTTGACTTCTTCTGGTGTTCCAGCTGCTACGATCGTACCGCCATGCACACCTGCGCCTGGACCAACATCGACAATATAATCAGATTCCATCATTGTCTCTTCATCATGTTCAACGACAATGACAGAGTTTCCTAGATCACGCATATCCTTTAAAGTCTGGATCAGTTTTTCATTATCACGCTGATGAAGACCGATGGAAGGTTCATCTAAGACATATAAGACACCCGTTAAACGTGAGCCGATTTGAGTGGCTAAACGAATACGCTGAGCTTCCCCACCAGATAAGCCAGCTGCTCTTCTTGAAAGGGTTAAATATCCTAAGCCAACATTATGCAAGAATGTTAAACGATCACTGATCTCCTTGATGATCAAACGAGCGATCTTCATTTCATAATCAGAGAGTTTCAGATTATGGATCCATTCTAAAGCCTGATCAATGCTCATATCCGTAAAATCACTGATAGAGAGACCATTGACTTTTACTGAAAGGACCATTTCATTCAGTCGCTTACCATGACATGTTGGACATTCCTTTTCACGCATGAAGCTGGCATACCATTCTTTTGACCAAGCGCTTGTCGTTTCGACATAACGACGAGCGATCAAAGTCTTGACCCCTTCAATATAGGCTGTCGTCTTAGACACATTGCCAGAAGAGGATGTGATCGTATATGTAATTGGTTTATCGGAACCAATAAAGATGATCCTCTTTTCCTCTTTGGTGAAGTCCTTTAATGGCTTATCCAAATCAATATTGTATGTGTTACATAAAACTAAGAATCGCTGCCATTCAATACGGTCTGTTCCCACGGCCGTCTTAAAATAACGGAGGCCACCTTCATTGATCGACTTATTCCAGTCCGGAACTAAAAGGTCATCATCGACAACGCTCTTCGTCCCGATCCCTTTACAGTCTGGGCAGGCGCCTAAAGGGTTATTGAAGGAAAAGAGTCTTGGCTCTAACTTTGGTACAGAGAAACCACAGATCGGACAAGCCTGGTTTGCAGAGAACATCTTCTCTTCCCCTTTGGTCAGGTTTTCGACTAAAGCTTCCCCATCCGTTAACTTTAAAGCTGTCTCTAGGGAATCTGCTAATCTAGAACGATAGCCTTCCTTCTTAACGATACGGTCGACGACAACGTCGATCGTATGTTTCTTCTTTTTATCTAAGACGATATCATCGTCTAACAGACGCATTTCACCATCGACCTTGACACGGACATAACCATCTTTACGTAACTGGTCAAAGGTATCTTTAAATGTCCCCTTCTTGTTCATGGCGATACGTGCTAAGACCTGTAATTTGTCACGATCATCATACTGATCGACAATATCGCACATCTGTTTTGTCGTCTGTGCTTCGATCTTAATATGATGATTTGGACAATAGGCATGACCGACACGGGCATAAAGTAAACGTAGATAGTCAAAGATCTCCGTTACCGTTCCAACTGTCGAACGAGGGTTGTTCGATGTCGTTTTCTGGTCGATCGCAATCGCTGGAGAAAGGCCTTCAATACTATCGACATCCGGCTTCTCCATACCGCCTAAAAACTGTCGTGCATAAGGCGATAAAGATTCCACATAACGTCTCTGCCCTTCAGCATAGATCGTATCAAAAGCTAAAGACGTCTTGCCACTTCCTGATAAACCAGTAAAGATGACAAGCTTATTTTTAGGAATCTCTAAATCTATATTCTTAAGATTATTTTCTCTAGCCCCTTTAATAATAATCTTATCGTTCACGTTTGACCCTCCTTATAATTTGTTCTTTATTTAGACCTTCTAACTGCCACTCATAAGCTTGATCTAAAAGCTCTTTATAGCGTTTATGGTCTGTAATCTGTGCTTCTATGAGATCTTTTCCAGTGACTAATGGTGCTGGCGCATGATCACCATAAGTCTCGATCATCGCATTGATCCATTCATTAAAAGCTTCGATCTGACGACTGGCAATATAGCCTCGTCCCATCTTATCACAGCGAGAGATCCAGATCAGATCATTTAATGGCACAATACCATCGATTTCCTTTAACAATCTCAAATATTTGATGGGACGACTGCCCTTTGCTAAAACCATCAAGGTCATATGCTGCTTGATCATCATCGAGACATATCTACGCATCTTTTTATCCTGGATAGACTCCACGTCTTTAAAGACTTCTACACCCGCTAAATGATGATTGTAAGCATGACCTTCTGGTGTCGTCACCTTTGGTTTGCCAATATCATGAAGCAGAGCGCTCCACATAAAGGCTAATGGCCATGAGGTCTCCTCCTTAATATTGGCACATAAGTCGACGACTAAAAGCGTATGATTCCAGACTGATCCCTCTGGATGAAAGTCGGCACGCTGGATCGTATGAACAAGATCTTCTAAATATTTTGGCAGGCCATGGACATTCTTTATAAAGTTCAAACCTAATGATGGCTGCGTGCCCATTAAAATACGACTGTATTCATCATATATGCGTTCAATACTTAAGCTTTCTAGACTATGGGCTTCACACATCTGACGACACTGTTTTTCTAAACTGCTCGCTGGTCTTAACATATAACGAGAGATAAAGGTCGCAGCTCTTAAAATACGGAGTGGATCTTCGCCAAAATGTTTTGGATTCACTTCTCTTAAGATGCCATTCTTCAAATCTGTCAGACCACCATAAAAATCATGGACTTCGCCCGTTTCATAATCACACATCATTGCATTGATCGTAAAATCTCTTCTGGCGCAGGCTAATTTCAAATCAAGATCAGGGCGTACGTGCACCACAAAATCCTGATGACGTTCCCCGATCTTCGTTTCTGTTCTTGGCAGGGCAAATTCATAATCTTTGAGCTCATCTAAATGCACGACCGCAAAAGAAGCCCCAAAGGTATGCACATGACCATGCTTTGATAAAATTTCTATTAATTCTTCATATTGTAAATGATGAACTTCGACATCAATATCTTTATAATCCCTATTCAATAAACGATCTCGTACGCAGCCACCCACGAAATAGACTTTCCCGCCATGGGCCACGAGGTCATCAAGGACCCCTTTGGCCAAAGCAGTGATCTTAATATCAAGATGCATTACGGATCTCCTCAATGGCATCTCTTAATTCCATGGCACGTTCAAAGTCAAGGACTTTAGCCGCATCACGCATCTGCTTTTCAAGTTCGGCAATCGTTTCCTTCTTCGCTTTCTTAGATGCTTTCTTGCCTTTCTTAACGATGCTGGCAGCCGTGTCAAAGGTTTCAGCACCATGAATGGCTTCACGAATTTCCTTCTTAATCGTTTTAGGGGTAATATGATGTTCTTCATTATATTTCATCTGGATCTCACGACGACGTTTTGTTTCTTCAATGGCAGCCTTCATCGAATCAGTCATTTCATCGGCATACATGATGACTTTCCCGTTCGCATTACGAGCGGCACGACCGATCGTCTGGATCAGTGAACGTTCACTACGTAAGAACCCTTCCTTATCAGCATCCAGGATGCAGACTAAAGAAACTTCTGGTAAGTCCAGACCTTCTCTTAATAAGTTGATTCCGATCAGGACATCATACTTACCAAGTCGTAAGTCACGTAAGATTTCCGTTCTCTCTAACGTCTTCGTATCACTATGTAAATAAGCAACCTTGAGACCAAATTCTTTTAAGTAATCAGTTAAGTCTTCCGCCATACGCTTTGTCAGTGTTGTAATCAAGACACGTTCATTCTTTTCGATACGATCCTGGATCTCACTGATAATATCATCAATCTGATCTTCAATTGGACGCACTTCAATAATTGGATCAAGCAGTCCTGTTGGACGAATGATCTGTTCGACAACTTCGCCATGCGTACTTTCTAGTTCATAATCACCTGGTGTGGCCGAAACAAAGATGGCCTGGTTGATGAGCTTTTCAAACTCTTCAAAACGTAAAGGTCTATTATCTAAGGCACTTGGTAAACGGAAACCATATTCAACTAATGTTTCCTTACGGCTGCGGTCCCCATTATACATTCCTCGAATTTGTGGCAACATGACATGGGATTCATCGACGATCAATAAAAAGTCCTTAGGGAAATAGTCGATCAGACAGTAAGGACGTTCTCCTGGCTTACGGCCATCAATATGACGGGCATAGTTTTCAATCCCTGGACAGATGCCGACTTCCCTTAACATTTCAACATCATGACGCGTACGGTTATCTAATCGTTCATATTCCAAAGGTTTATTTTCTTCTTCATAATATTTCAGACGATCTTTTAATTCTGCTTCGATCGTATCACAGGCATGACTCATATGTTCCGCTGTCGTGACATAGTTGTCAGCGGGATAGATCGTATAGGTATTATAAGCAGCTAAGACCTTACCGGTTAATGGATCTACTTCGGTGATCCGATCTAATTCATCGCCAAAAAGTTCTAAGCGGACATAGAAAGAATCAGTATGGCCAGGAACGATCTCAATGACATCGCCACGGACTCTAAATGTTCCTTTGACTTGATCAATATCATTACGAGAATACTGACGATCAACTAAATACGTTAATAATTCACGACGGTCAATCTCCTGTCCCACTCTTAAGGGGAAGATCATTTCCTTATATGTCTCTGGATTTCCTAAACCATAAATAGACGCGACAGAGGAAACAACGATGACATCATCATGATCGATCAGCGAGTTCATCGCACTTGCACGCATCATTTCAATTTCATAGTTCGTCGTGGCTTCCTTATCAATATAGGTATCACTCGATGGAATATACGCTTCTGGCTGATAAAAGTCGAAGTTTGAAATAAAGTATTCCACACGGTTATGAGGGAAAAACTCTTTTAATTCAGAATAAAGCTGACCAGCTAAGGTCTTATTATGGGAAAGGACCAAAGTTGGCTTACCAACTTGAGCGATCACGTTGGCAAAGGTAAAAGTCTTACCGGTACCTGTACCCCCTAGTAAGACCTGTGTTTTCTTGCCGGCGTGGATGCCATCCACCAATTCTTTAATGGCTTCTGGCTGATCCCCCATCGGCTTAAATTTTGAAACTAATTCAAATTGACTCATAGATCTAGCGTCCTCCTTTACATGAAAGACTGCGCTTTCTTGAATTCTGGATCATAAGAATGCGATGCTTTCGCATTCATGAACTGATAAATTAAATAATAATAATCTTGTGTACCATAAGTCCCTGTCACTTTCAGATGAGATTTCTTCTGAAAAGCTTTCAAGGCCTTAGATGTTTGATTCGAAAAGTACCCATCCGTGCGATCGACGTGATAGCCTAAAGCTTTTAACATGTCTTCCATCGCACTGATCTTTGTATTCATCGCTCCGACCTTATAGGTCTTGCTTACCTGTTTAATATCTAAGGTATCCATATCCACACTGTTCACCTTAACATCTGGTGTCAGTCCTTTATGGTTGATGCTCTTGCCCTTTGCCGTATACCAAGTGGCACATGTATATTTTAAGACCCCACCATTAGAAAGAGGAACTTCGGCCTGCATCGTGCCTTTCCCATAAGTTTGCGAGCCGATGATGGAGAAACCATTGAGCTCTTGTAAGGAACCAGCTAAGATCTCCGCTGCACTGGCCGTCTGGCCATTGACTATAATAGCTTTCTTCTTAAACGTATAGTAGTGACGGTCACTATCTTTCACGTGATCGACTTTTCCCTTTCGATCCTTCGTACTATACAATACAGTGCCTGAGGGATTAAAGAGTGATAATGTATCCTCTGCCGCATTGACATAACCACCGCCATTATTTCTAACATCAATGATCAAGTCTTCGACATTCTGATCTTCAAAAGCGGACAATGCTGTTTCACAAGTTGAACCCGTTTCGTCATCAAAAGTGGTAATCTGTAAGTAGCCTACTTTTTTCTTACCGCTCTTGAGCACCTTTGAGAAGACACCAGAAGACGCTTGCGTTCGTTTGATATGGACATTTTTCTTCTTGCCTAAGTGACGATAAGAGAAGTTCACCGAAGAATCTTCTTCGCCGCGAATCATATCCTGCATTTCATCAGAAGACTTTCCTTTCAGGCTGACCCCATCTACATCGGTGATGATATCCCCTGGGCGTAATCCTGCTTTATAAGCATTCCCAGCACTAAAGGCATCAGTGATCATGGCCCCTTCATTGACGACAAGATAAGCAACGCCAATGCCGACATAGTTGCCGGAGATACTTGAAGTGAAAGCTTCCGCTTCCTTTTTTGTCATATAAGAAGTATGAGGATCCAAAAGACCTGATGTCAGTCCTTTGATCATACGATCACCGATCGAGCTCTTTGACCCAGTGGTATCGACAAACTTATCTTTAAGAATACTATACACCTGTCTTAATGTTTTATTATCGACCGTTTCCTTCAGCTTGACCGTTGTCGTCACATGTGGCTGATAAAAGACTACATAGCCTCCGCCAAAGCCTAAAGCAAGGCAGACAATGCCAACAATGATCGTGGTCATATGCTTTTTTAAGTGCTCTATGATTTTCCTCTCCATGCTTATCACCTAAACGACATTTTATCATAAATGCCTCATCTTTCATATAAACATACATCATTTTCGTTAAGCCTTTTCATGCTTTTTTCTATTCTTGGTTATTTTATATTGACTCTAATTTTTCCCTATTAAAGATATTCAAATTGTTTACGATATGTTTCATTTTATGCGATTATTGCGTGATCTTTTCATATTCTTAAAATTTTCTTAAGAAAAAAATGTTGACAGGAGGTGAATATATGGTATGATAGGACCTGCAAAAGGAATTAAGAATTCCTTAAGAATTATGAAAGAAATACGTAAGAATCGTATAAGAAAAACATAAGATTTAGAAAGAAAGTAAGAGGAATTAATTTATGAATACAATCGCTAAAAGAATGTTTGCAGTTATCTTAACATGTGTTATGGCCTTTGGTCTTTTCACTCTCACTCAAACTCATGAAACTTATGCCGCTTCTAATAAAACAGCTGTTTATAATAATTTAAGAAAATTAGGCTATTCAAAAGCTGGCGCAGCTGGCATCATGGCTAATATCAAATACGAATCAAACTATAACCCAAGAGTGGGTGGTGCCTGCTACGGTCTTGTTCAGTGGACAGGTTCAAGAAAATCTAATTTAAGACGTTTCTGTGCTCGTAAAGGTTACAGTTCAGCATCTGTTAAAGGTCAGGTTGCTTTCTTAGATCATGAATTAAAAACATCTTACCGTGGTCTCTATCGTTCATTAAAGACCGCTAAGAGCGCTTCTAAAGCCGGTTACCGTTTCTGTTACGATTTCGAAAGACCAGCAGCTAGAAGCTCACAGTCATCAAGACGTGCAAGTTTTGCCAGTCGTTTAGTCAGATCATTATAATATCGAAAGGCCAGATCAAGTGGCCTTTTTCTTATGTCTGAGTCAGATTCTGATTCAGGCTTTTTATTTTCTCAGATTTAAGATCTAAAAGGTTTACATCATGTATTATTGTTCGCTAGGCCTCTGCCCTAATGAGCGATTCCATTCGCCTTACTTTTTCATATCCCATTGCGTCTTGTTTTTCTTCCCTTTCTACATACGAAAGAGCACAAGCTAAGTGAACGAAGCAGAAAATTAAAAAAGTCTGACGCTTCAAGCTCTTTTTTCTTGTTGTCCAAAGACAAACACCACAATTTGTGAATAAAATATTGCCTATAAGACAAAATATGAAAGAGATTCAAGACTGACTGATGTGATTTTTAACTGTCTCAAATAAAAGCATGCATATCCCTAGACTTTGATCAGCGCTTAGAGTCTATATGATTTTATTGCATAATAAAATGACATCTAAGAAAAGATGTCATAATTTCCCTATATATGAGGAAAACTCCCCAAACGGGGAGTTCTAGTAAATTGCATTTGTTTAGCAGTATTATAATTCAGCGAAATACTTAATAGTTCTAACCATGTTAGAAGTGAATGAGTTTTCGTTATCATACCAAGAAACTACCTGAACTTCTGCTTCATCATCAGAGATTGGATTAACCATAGTTAAAGTAGAATCGAATAATGAACCGAATCTCATACCTACGATATCAGAAGATACGATATCGTCTTCGTTATAACCGAATGATTCAGTAGTGTTAGCTTTCATCTGAGCGTTGATTTCATCAACAGTTGGGTTGCCCTTTACAGTAGCTGTTAATACAGTGATTGATCCAGTAGGAACAGGTACACGTAATGCAGAACCGATTAACTTACCGTTTAATTCAGTAACAACTGAACCGATAGCCTTTGCAGCACCAGTAGAAGTTGGAGTGATGTTTACGGCACCAGCTCTAGATCTTCTTAAGTTACCTTTTCTCTGTGGACCATCAAGGATCATCTGGTCACCAGTGTAAGCATGAACTGTTAACATGATACCAGCTTCAACTTCCCACTTATCATTTAATGCTTTAGCCATTGGAGCTAAGCAGTTTGTAGTACAAGAAGCTGCTGAGATGATCTGATCATCAGCTGTTAATGTTTCATTGTTAGTGTTGAATACGATTGTCTTTAAATCATTTCCTGCTGGAGCTGAGATAACGACTTTCTTTGCGCCGGCATTGATATGAGCCATTGCTTTTTCCTTAGAAGTATAGAAACCAGTACATTCAAGAACTACGTCTACTCCTAATTCACCCCAAGGTAAGTTATTAGCATCTGGTTCTTTGTAGATAGTGATTTCCTTGCCATCAACAACGATAGAATTTTCCTTAGCTTCTACTGTGTCAGCTAAAGCATATTTACCCTGTGAAGAATCATATTTTAATAAATATGCTAACATCTTTGGAGATGTTAAATCGTTGATTGCTACGACTTCATACCCTTCTGCATTGAACATCTGTCTGAATGCTAAACGACCAATACGGCCAAAACCATTAATTGCAACTTTTACTGCCATTTTATGACATTCCTCCTTAATTAATTTCTGCCCTTATTATAAGCCTTTGTGATTTATAAATCAACTTATAATAAAGTGTTTTCATTAATTTCATTTTCACGATTCATTTTATGCCCATTTCATGAAAATAATTTAATCTAAAATATTAAAAAATTACCATTATGAGAGCGCTTTCTCATGTGAAAAATATTTTTTATTCTATGAAAAAAGTAAAAAATGTGCAGAATATTCTGCACATTTTATTAGTCATCTGAATATTTATCTTCGATAACTGAATCATCCTGATCATCTTCGTCAGATGCTTCTTCTTCGCTGTAGATATCGTTCATATCGATATGGACATCTTCAAACTTATGACGTACACGAAGATCCCATCTATTTTCACCAGTAGTGATCATACGTCCATCTAATGTAATATTTGTATAGAAGTTTGATTCATTTTCATCAATTTCTTCTTCAGTAAACTGTTTCTTTTCACAGATGATTGACCATAATTCATAGAAATCAATTGGCTGTGTTCTTTCCTGCATAATCTGATAAGCAAGATCAACCATTGAGATTTGTGAGTAATCCATTATTAATCCTCCTACATTTTTTCTGGTGCGGATACACCAATGACATTTAAAGCGTTGGCAAGAGTGATTCTTGTAGCTTCACATAATGCCATTCTCTGCTGCGATAATTCTTTATTGGCTTCATCCAATACATGACAATCATTATAGAATGAATGGAATAATTGTGCAAGTTTCTGGATATAATTTGTAATTTTATGAGGTGCTCTTGTACGTGCTGCATCATTGATCACATTTCTGAATTCACCAATCTGCTTTAATAAATCTGTTTCTTTTGAATTAGTTAATAATTCATAGCTATCTGCTAAAACAAATCCTTTTTCGTTAGCACTTCTCATAATAGAGCACATTCTTGCATGTGCGTACTGTGCATAGTAAACAGGGTTTTCATTTGACTGAGATTTTGCTAAACCTAAATCAAATTCAAATGGTGTATTAGCTGCTTTTGATACGAAGAAGTATCTAGTGGCATCTACACCAATTTCTTCAATTAAGTCCTTGATTGTAACAGCGTTTCCTGTACGTTTGCTCATCTTGACAACTTCACCGTTTTCAACCATCTGGACAAGCTGCATAATATCAATATTAAGCTGATCTTTATTATAGCCTAATGCCTGAATAGCTGCTTTCATTCTGTTGATATAACCATGATGATCTGCTCCAAGTAAGTCTACAAGATAATCATACCCTCTATTAAGCTTGTTTCTATGATAAGCAATATCAGGTGTGAAGTATGTATAGCTTCCATCTTTCTTGATTAAGACTCTGTCCTTATCATCTTCGAAGTCAGTTGTTCTAAACCATAAGGCACCATCTTCTTCATAAAGATAACCTTTTTCTCTTAGTTCATCGATAACTGGCTGAATCATTTCTTCATTATATAATCTTGTTTCAGAGAACCATACATCAAATGATACTCTGAATTCTTTTAGGATATCCTTGATCTTCTGTAATTCATGAGCAGTTCCTAATTCTCTAAAGTAAGAGATAGCTTCTTCTTCTGATAAGTTTACATACTTATCTCCTGCTTCTTCTTTTACTTTTAATGCAATATCTTTAATATCCTGTCCGAAGTATCCATCTTCAGGCATAGCTCTTTCTATATCAAATAAAGCAAGATAACGGCTGTATAATGATAAAGCTAAGTTTGTGATCTGCTTACCGGCATCATTAATATAATATTCTCTTGTCACATCATAACCTGCCTTGCTCATGATACGACAGATTGAATCACCGACAGCAGCACCTTTGGCATGTCCTAAATGAAGATCACCAGTTGGATTGGCAGAAACAAATTCAACATCATATTTGATACCTTTCCCAAAATCTGTTGATCCATAGTTTTCTTTTTCTGATAAGACTTCTTTAATAATTGATGTTAACGCATCATTTTTCATAAAGAAGTTGATAAATCCAGGACCAGCCATTTCAATTTTTTCTACCTTTGCGTCTTCTAAAGAGAAAGCATCCATGATTGCCTGAGCAATTTCTCTTGGATTTCTATGTAGAACTCTAGTTAGCTGCATAGCGATATTTGTAGAATAATCGCCATGAGATTTATCTTTTGGAATTTCAATATTGATAGACGATGCATCATATTCTTCTAATAAAGATGATGATACAATCGCATTCTTTAAATGTTCTTGTAAAGTAGCTTCAATCTTATTAGCAGCCATTTTATCTCTCCTTTTCTCGTTTTTTAACCTTTAATACCATATCATATTTCATGTTGGTGTCAATGTTTTTTTCATCTACAGCAACGGAGAAATGAGCCTTAAGAACGCTTCAATTATGCCTACCTTATAATGCCAAGTCTCTTCAATCGTCATTCTTTGACTCACATACTCAAGATTCTTGAAATCCTGGTATATGGCATCTATACAATGACACTGATAAAGTAAGGTGTTACATTCAAAATGCAAATAGAGTGAACGGTAATCAAAGTTAATAGTTCCCACAGTCGCAATCTTGCGATCGACCATCATCACTTTAGCGTGAAGGAATCCTGGTGTATACTCATATACCTCAATTCCTGCCTTGATAAGCTGATAGTAATAGCTTCTTGTTACACGAAAGACCAATCGCTTATCGGGAATATGTGGGGTAAAGACTTTTACTCTTACGCCATTTTTAGCGGCTAAGGTTAATGATTTTAACATAGTATCATCAATGATGAAATAGGGTGTCATTATCATTATTTCACGCGAAGCATGGGTAATCAGGTTTAAGTAGACATTTTCTCCTACCCATTCATCATCCAATGGTTCATCACCATAAGGAAGAACATAGCCATTTCCCTTAAATGGTTCAGGATGATGAACATGCGGTCGAAATGCATCCACATCTTCCTCTAGATCTGGATAATAGGCATAGAATGTCGATAAGAACATTGTCGTCAAGGACCAGACCGCATCCCCTTCAAGACGTATACCCGTATCTTTCCAATGTCCAAAACGTTCTTTCGCATTGATATATTCATCTGCGATATTGAATCCACCAGAATAGCCAATATAGCCATCAATCACACAGATCTTACGGTGATCACGGTGGTTCTGACTGATTGAAAACAGCGGTACAAAACGATTGAACGCCACACATTTAATTCCCCATGACTGTAATTTCTGCTTAAATTTAAATGGAATCGTTGATACTGAGCCAAAGTCATCGTAGATAAAACGTACATCCACGCCTTCCTTGACTTTCTCTCTTAATATTTCAAAGATAGTATCAAACATCAATCCCTTTGATACTATAAAGTATTCCATAAAGATAAAGTGTTTCGCATTTCTTAAATCCGCCAACATATCTCTATAATTATAATCTCCTAAAGAATAATAGATCGTATCCGTATTCTTATAAATAGGAAAATGCTGGGAGATAAGATAATCTAAAGAAATAGTTTTCTTATTAATAATAGTCTTTTTAATCTGTTCATCCTGATGACGTAAAGCATTCATCTTCTCAATACCGGGAAGCAGTTTGTTTCTAAGTAAAAAACTTGGTCGCTTGTTTCCGATAAGAATATAAAGCAGTCCGCCTATATCAGGTAAAACAAGTATCGCGATAATCCACGCTATCTTGTAATTCGTATTTTCATCCTTAGAGACAAGATAGATAGCAATGCTATAGGAAAGGATAATGAAGAAGAGGTGAATAAGCTGATTGTATTCTACAAGACGATAGGCCACAAATAATAAATAGATAGCCTGAAATAAGATAATTGTCATGTAGATAACTAATCTACTTAAAAAGATTTTTAATAGCTTCATGCGTAAACGCCTAGCTCTTGCATACGTACATAAAGGAAAACACGCGCGACACGCGTTTCCCCTTGATAAAGATGGTAGATAAAACGCAAAGTATCTTTTGTATAATTTAAGCTTTCCACTTCACTAACAAGTGGAATCTCACCCTGTATTGTCTTATAGTGATTTAAGATACGTTCACCTTTTTTAAATCTTAACAATGATTGATTATGCATAAGTCTTACATTTTCATCATCATAAAAAATACGCATCTCTCCATCTTTTGTACTCATGCGAATCTGGTGCTCTTCTTCTTTAATATAAGTACCTAACTCAATATATTCTATTTTATCCTTTTGTCCTCCGTAATCGAAAAGACTCTTATAATAAATCTTTTTTCTCATAATATTCCTCTACCTGTGGTTTCAATTCTTTCACAAAGAAGATCTTTTCATCTTCTTTTTCTTTAGCATGCAATATTGCATTTACTATTTCTGATTTATCTGGCAATGTCACAATTGTTCCATCTTCTTCTAGAATCTCAATATCCATGATATTGTTTCCTAATTCAAAATGACGATATGGTACATTTTTTGTAAAATCACTAGCAACATAGTATCGTGAATCATATCCTTCTTTATCAGATAAAGCCTTAATTTCTGCAATATCTTCTTTATGATGATATGTTCTATATTTAAGAAGATGACGATCCATATATCTTGTACAAAGATCTCTTAAAATAGCATCTTTTTCTTTCTTGAAATATGTAAAATACGTCAACATCATATTTTCATCGACATCTTCATATTGTTCAACACTAAAATCACCCTTTAACAATGGTTCAAGATAATCCATTGCGACATGAAAAGAATAGCCTTCTTCATAAAGATCCCTAATACGTCTAATAATCGCATATAACAGCTGTTCATGTGATCTTGCAGTAGGATGATAATATACCTGCCAATACATATGATATCGTGCAAGAATATAATCTTCTATTGCCTGTACACCTGATTCCTTAAAAACAATACGATCATCAACGATACGTAGTGTTCGTAAAATACGTGACATATCAAATTGTCCATATGTTACACCACATGCGTATGAGTCTCTTAATAAATAATCCATACGGTCGCTATCACACTGACTTGAGACCATCTGTACAAGCATTGGCTTTCCTTTATGTTCTATTATATTAGCCACATCTTCAGGTAAATCTGGATGAATGTCCCTTAAAATGTCACCTACTTCTGTTTCTTTAATAATCTTCACAGTCATTTCTTCATGATTAGTACGCATAGCTGACTCAAATGAATGAGAAAATGGTCCATGCCCAATATCATGAAGAAGTCCAGCACACATAACTGTCAGTTTTTCATAATCATTGATATGATCTTTTACCTGTTCAAGATTAATGATATTTCTAACAATCTCATATACACCTAAACTATGTACAAAACGAGAATGTTCAGCAGTAGGAAAAACCATATAAGTTCCACCAAGCTGTTTAATACGACGCAATCTTTGCATCTGTGGGGTATTGATCAGCTTCCATATTGGAGTATGTTCTACACGTACATAACCATGAATGACATCTCTAAATACTTTACTGTCAAATAATTTCACATCATCTAATCGAAAATCTTCTTTACGCATACTGATCACTCCTTTTGTACATTCTATCATTTTCTCTATTAGCTGCCAAATAGAATAGGCTATAATAAAGATGAGGTGATAGAAATGCATGAACATTGGATTTTTGAAGCAAAAGATTATATTGACTCTTATCTAGATGATCCTGTTGATGTCGCAATCATATTAGGATCAGGTCTAGGATCATTTACTGATCACATGAAAGAACTCAAAGAGATTCCTTATGAGGAGATTCCCCATTTTCCTACTTCAACTGTTGAAGGACACGAAGGAAAACTGATTGTCGGAAAGATTGGGGATAAGAACGTTCTTATTATGAAAGGTCGCACCCATTACTATGAAGGGCACGACACATCACTTATTACCATTCCTATTCGCGTCTTTTCATCATTGTCAATTAAAACATTAATTATCACAAATGCCTGCGGTGGCATTCGTGACGATCTCACACCAGGTTCACTTTGCGCATTAGAAGATCACATTAGCTTCTTTGCCCCATCACCACTTCGTGGCAAGAACCTTTCTAACTTTGGTCCACGTTTCCCTGATATGAGCGATGTCTACTCTTCCCGTTTAAGAGAGCACGCCATCAAGTGTGCAAAAGAACTTGATATTGATCTTAAGACTGGCATCTATGCTTTCTTTGCTGGTCCTCAATTTGAAACGCCTGCAGAGATTCGCGCATTCAGAACACTTGGTGCTGATGTAGTGGGCATGTCCACAATCCCAGAGGCCATTGTGGCTAAACATTGTGGCATGGAGACTTTGGCTATTTCTCTTATTACCAATAGAGCAGCCGGTCTTTCTAAGAACACGCTTAGTCATGAGGACGTGCAAAAAACTGCTAGTAAGGTACAGAAAGATTTTGTTTCTTTATTAAAAAATATTATTGAAACTCTCTAACGTATTAAAAAAACCACGGAGCTGATCGTAGTCAGCTCCGTTTTTTTAACTCTCTTTATTGAGTTTCTTTATATAGATAAGTACAAAATTTCTTCCTTTAATAGGCATCGCTCTTGCAATGACAACGTGTGTCGCACCATTATAAATGATCTTTGCCCATTCTTCATGTGTAATCAGTGCTTTTTTTGCAATACAAGATGAGCAAGGATGATCTTTCTCAAAGAACTCGTAACAACGCTTTTCAACTTCTTTTAATTTGTAGTCTTCTAATATGTATGTCTTATAAGAATCGATATCTACACATCTTACAGCATCAAATATTTCCTGATATTTATTCATTTCTTCCGCAATCTTCTGTTTTACATCATCGTCTTCTTGAACTGAATAATTCTTAGAAG
>ONFH01000143.1 GCA_900317015.1 uncultured Erysipelotrichaceae bacterium
ATCATAAACACATTCAGTACAACGAAAATTAAAGTTAAGAAGAAATCGTATTTTTATAGTACTACCGCGTAGCGGTTTAGTACAATAGGGGCAAAAAAGAAATAGTCAAGGAAATCGAATCGTTTTCTTGAAAAATCACATAAAATCATTTATATTCAAACCATGCGTTTTTTATGTGACCTTTTGTAAAACGCAAATTTCTTAGAGGAGGAAAAAGCGATGACGGTCATCAGTTTGGTTGAAGCGGCTCTGGAATTCTGGGGTGCGCTGATTGCTTTAATCTTATCGATCATTAGCTATAGTACTTTGCATAGTGAAGACAATGATCGCCTGTTGTGGTATCTTCTTTTGCCTGATATTGCCCTTTTGATCTCTGTGGCGTTCTGTGTCATTTATGATGGCGACACAAGTCTGATGGGCTTTTATATACAACGTTTCTTCCATATGATCAATATTGGTGCATCGACTGTGCTTTTAGCGATGTACTGCCATTATATTGCGAAGATCTGTAAGGACACGAAAGGCCTGCGTGTTGTCGATGTGATTGCCGGGGCCGGAATGATTGGCTTATTGACGAATCCTTTGACACATTTCTACTATTATTTTAATCAGATGGGTGTTTACGTTCGTAAGCCAGGTCTTTATACCTTGTTCTTTGTGGAATGTTATATGGTCATTTTTATGATCGTCAAACTGCTCAATCATAATGGACTGAAAGATTCACAGCTGCGTTTGAATCTTTTTATGATCCTCTTTACGGTGGTCGGCTTTGTGCTTAATACCGTGACTCAGTCTCAAGGGATCTATTGTGACTTTGTGACGATCACGTTAATTACGTTAGTCATTACGGGCATCAACCGCATCCGTAATGGACGCTATCAGGCGCAGATCAATCTTGCCAACCGAGAATTAGAAATGCTTATGCTCGAATATAGCCGTCTTTTAGAAAAAGAAGAGAAAGAGCGTAAAGAAAGGGAGGGTCAGTCATGAGAAACTTTCAACAGAAGATCATGCTCATCCTCGTCATTGCCATTCTCTTTGCGTCTTTAATGACGGGGTTTGTTTATACGTATGTCGTCAATAACATTACGGAAAGTGATTCGAAACAGATCTTAAGAATGCGAGAGAGTGAAGCTTCTCGTGACTTTACAGAAAAGATCGATCAATCGGTCGTCGATGCCAATATGATCGATGAAGATGCAAAGAATCGTGTCAGTAACGTCGAACAGTTAAAAAACAAGGCTTTTCGTGACCATTTTCTAAAGGAAGTCCGTAATTTTGGCTGGAATATCGTCAATCATGATGAACGCATCGTGGGCTTATCCTTTCGTGTCAATCCAGAGTATTCGACAAGTCGTTCCGGTTATTTTATTTCTTTAAATAACCAGACGACGCGAATGGAGGACTTTGAATTAGAGGTGGATCATAGCTTTGCCAAA
Organism: uncultured Erysipelotrichaceae bacterium; assembly: GCA_900317015.1. Taxonomy (GTDB): domain Bacteria; phylum Bacillota_I; class Bacilli_A; order Erysipelotrichales; family Coprobacillaceae; genus Intestinibaculum. The sequence continues at coordinate 1,440 of ONFH01000143.1, forward strand.
TATGATCGTGTCGATCATAAGCCATTCTATGAAGTTTATAAGAAGAAAAAGGCCTTCTGGACCGATCCATTCATCGATCCTGACAACCATATGAATGTCATTGCCTATACGAAGCCAGTCTATGTGAAAGGTAAGCTGTTAGGCATTATGGCGTTAGAGCTCGATTTTGATGAGATCTGTAATAATGCTAATAGTGTGCAGGTCTATAAAACAGGAAAAGTCATCCTCGTCAATAAGAAGGGGAAGCTGATCTCAATCGGTGAAGACAAAGATTCTATTCCTGCCGATCTTGCGAAAAGAATGTCCTCTCATGAATATTACCGCAGTACTTATGTCAAGGGGCATATGAAACAAATTTTCTACGGTGAAAAGCTGACGGATAATATTTATATGGCCTTAGTCGTGCCGGAATTTGAGATCAATGCCGATCGTGATAAGTCGATCTTTACGATCCTTTCCGTGACGGTCCTCTTATCGGCTATCTTAGTATTCTTATGTACGAACATCATTCATCGTATCTTTACTTTAGCCAATACTGACTCCTTAACGAAAGTTTATAATAAGCTTTATTATAAGGAAAAGGTGACAGAGTTAGATGAAGCCATTATCGATCATAAGCTGCACAGCTTAGCCATTGCGGTGCTTGACTTAAACCGCTTAAAGGCGACAAATGATGAGAAAGGGCATGAGGCCGGCGATCAGATGATCAAGGAAGCAGCCAGCTCGATCCAGAGCTTCTTCAAAGGCTTTGATATTTATCGTATCGGTGGGGATGAGTTCGTCGTCATCTTTGAAAAGTGTATTCCTTTAGCAGCCCAAAGAAAAGTTGAACTCTATCAGAAAATGATGGAGAGCCGTGCTGCCGAATATCGCTTTAAAGAGTCCGCTGTCGTCTCGTGTGGCTTTGCCTCATTGGAGATCACCGACACGGACTATAATGATCTCTTCAATCGTGCCGATCGTCAGATGTATAAGGAAAAAGCAAAGTTCTATGCTTTAAATCCACAAATCGATCGTCGTCGATAAAAAAGCGTTGACAAGAAGAAAGAAATCCTTATAATATCTTATGCGGCTATCGCTAGGATAAACGCACCTCCGGTCGTTTACCTTGGGATACGCTAAGTCAAATTATTAGGAGGAACTTATAATGTTAACTAAAGAAGAAAAAACTGCAATTATTAAAGAATATGGTAGAAAAGAAGGCGACACTGGCTCAGCTGAAGTTCAGATCGCATTATTAACTGCTGATATCAATAAATTAAACGATCACTTCAAAGCTCATCCAAAGGATTTCCATGGTAACCGTGGCTTATTAAAGAAGATCGGTCATCGTAGAGATTTATTAAAATATCTTAAGAAGGAAGACCTCGATCGTTATACTGCATTAACTGATAAGTTAGGCTTAAGAAGATAAAGACCATAAGGGGGAACATTTTATAAATGTTCCCCGTTATTATATATTTTAATTTTTATTGTTTGGAGATTACACCATGGGGTGTAACAAGGAGAGAAAATGGCAAAACAAGTATTTAGTACAGAATTTTTTGGTAAGACCATTTCTGTAGAAGTGGGTGAACTTGCCAAACAGGCGAACGGCAGCTGCTTAGTTCGCTATGATGACACAGTTGTGCTTTCAACAGCCTGTGCCGGTAAAGAACCAAAGGACGTCGACTTTTTCCCATTAACAGTGACTTATGAGGAAAAAATGTATTCAGTCGGCAAGATCCCTGGCGGTTTCTTAAGACGTGAAGGTCGTCCTAGTGAACATGGGACATTAACAGCACGTATGATCGACCGTCCAATCCGTCCATTATTTGCGGATGGCTTCAGAAATGAAGTCCAGGTCGTTAATACCGTCTTATCAGTTGATCAGAATGCCTCACCAGAAATGGCTGCCATGTTAGGGGCAAGTATTGCTTTATGTATTTCTGATATTCCATTCAACGGTCCAATCGCTGGTGTGAATGTTGGTTATGTCAATGGCGAATATACGATTAACGCTGGTCCTGAGATCATGGCCACAAGTGATATCAACTTGGAAGTTGCGGGTACAAAATATGCCATCAACATGGTTGAAGCCGATTCTCATGAAGTCAGCGAAGAAGAAATGTTAGAAGCCATCATGTATGGTCATGAACAGATCAAGAAATTGATCGCCTTCGAAGAAGAGATCGTGACTGCTGTTGGTAAGGAAAAGATGGAAATTCCTCTATTCACATTAGATGAAACAATCGTTCATGACGTGACTGAATTAGCAAATGAACGTATGAAACAGGCCATCTCTATTCCTGGTAAGTTAGAGAGATACGATGCCATCGATGCTTTAAAGAACGAAGTCATCGAAGGCTATGAAGCCAAAGAATATGAAACGATCGAAGATCATGATTCTACAATTAAGCAGGTCAAGATGGTCTTAGACGACTTAGAAAGAGAAGAAGTCCGTCGTTTAATTACGGATGAAAAGATCAGACCAGATGGTCGTAAAGTTGACGAGATCCGTCCATTGGATGCACAGGTCGACTTATTACCACGTGCGCATGGTTCCGCTTTATTCACGCGTGGGGAAACTCAGGTCTTATCGGTCGTGACATTAGGTGCTTTATCTGATGCTCAGACCATTGATGGTCTTGGTGAAGAAACAGAAAAACGCTGGATGCATCATTATAACTTCCCTCCATATTGTGTCGGTGAAGTTGGTCGTATGGGTTCTCCAGGACGTCGTGAGATCGGTCATGGCTACTTAGGTGAACGTGCATTACGTCAGGTCATGCCTTCAGTTGAAGAATTCCCATATACGATTCGTGCCGTAGCCGAAGTCTTAGAATCTAACGGTTCTTCATCACAGGCTTCCATCTGTGCAAGTACGATGGCCTTAATGGCTGCTGGCGTGCCTATCAAAGCCCCTGTTGCCGGGATCGCTATGGGCTTAGTCACAAAAGGTGATAACTATACGATCTTAACGGATATCCAGGGTATGGAAGACCATTTAGGTGATATGGACTTCAAGGTTGCCGGTACGGATAAAGGCATCTGTGCTTTACAGATGGATATTAAGATCGACGGGATCACAAGAAAGATCTTACAGGAAGCATTAGCTCAGGCTAAGAAAGCCAGAGCTCAGATCATGGAAGTCATCAAGGGCGCTATCCCTGCACCACGTGATCACTTATCTCCATATGCACCTAAATATGCGACTATGCAGATTGCTGTTGAAGATATCAAAGATGTCATCGGTAAGGGTGGCGATACGATCAACGATATCATCGCAAAATGTGATAACGTTAAGATCGATATCTCTGAAGAAGGTCTTGTCACAATCTATCATTATGACCAGAGTGCCATCGATAAGGCTAAGGGTATGATCGAAGATATCGTCCGTAAAGCCAATGTTGGTGAGATCTATGATGGGAAAGCTGTTCGTGTTGAAGATAAGTATGCCTTCATCGAATTATTCCCAGGAACGAATGGTTTCTTACATGTCAAAGATGTCTCATGGGATCGTACAAACAAAGTTTCTGATGTCATCAAAGTCGGTGACATCGTCAAGGTTAAAGTCACTCAGATCACTGATAAGGGTGTCAACGTTTCTCGTAAGGCCTTATTACCTAGACCTGTAAGAAAGCCTCGAGATAATAAAGAACATACTGAGAAGAAGACACATGAGTAAGATCATTCTTGCCAGTAATTCACCAAGACGAAAAGAATTAATGGAACGTGAACACATTCCATTTACGGTCGAGGCCTCTGATATCGAAGAGGTCTTAGACCCTTCCTTAAGTGTTGAAGAGCGATTAAAGAAACTGGCATTATCAAAGGGGATGCCCATTCATGAAAAGCATCCTGAGGATGTCGTGATCAGTGCCGATACGACGTGTTATCATAATGGAAAGATTCTTGGGAAAGCCCATTCTCGCGAAGAAGCCAAAGCAATGCTTTTAAGCTTCAGTGATGATGTGCAGACTGTTTATACGGCGGTCGCCATCTTCTTTCCTGATGAAACGATCAATTTCATTGATTCGACAAAAGTCATCTTCAAAGATATTACAAATAGAATTGATGATTACCTTGATACGGGTGAATGGATCAACAAGGCTGGCGCCTATGCGATCCAGTTAAAGGGCCAGGCCTTTATCAAAGACGTCGATGGTGATGTCGATACCGTCATTGGCTTACCAGTCAAAAAGGTAAAACAGATCCTCATTGATCATCATGTCTTATAAAATACGAAGGAGAAGCTGAATTGGCTTCTCTTTTTGCTTGTTTCAATGAAGATTTTTAAAATTAGCACTCTTTTAAAGAAAGTGCTAATTACCTATTGACGAATGAAAAAAGGGTGCTATAATGTGTTTAGCACTTGGGAAAGAGAGTGCTAAAAGGAGTGATAGATTATGAATCAGCAGTTCACAGAAGCAATGCAGAAAACATTAAGCGAAGCCGCTTCCATGGCGATGAATTTGAATCAGCAGGTCGTTGATGTCGATCATTTTGTCTATGCAGCTCTAGAAGATAAATCCGGTATTTTCTACCGTGTTTTAAGTCGTTTAGATGTTAACATTAATAATTTAATGGATGATTTAAATAATAATATTAATAACAAGCCATCGGTCGCTCACGTATCTGAGAATGATCTTCATTTTAGCTATGATATGAATAACTTACTTGGCGAAGCCAACAAGGTTATGAAACAGTATAAAGATGAATACTTAAGTATGGAACATGTCTTAGTCGGCTTGTTCAATATGAATTCCACAAGCGTTCAGAATATGCTTCATAAATATAACTTAAACAAGAAAGAAGTCGAAAAGGTCATCAAGGATATGCGTGGTGGTCATAAAGTTGATAACCCTAATCCTGAAAACAATTATGAAGTGTTAGAAAAATATGGCCGTGACTTAATTAAAGATGTTAGAAATGGCAAAATTGATCCAGTCATCGGTCGTGATGACGAGATCAGACGTGTCATCCAGATCTTATCAAGAAAGACGAAGAACAACCCAATCTTGATTGGTGAGCCTGGTGTTGGTAAAACCGCAATCGTTGAAGGCTTAGCTTGGCGTATCTTTAAAAACGATGTGCCTGAAAGCTTAAAGAATAAAACATTATATGAATTGGACTTAGGGTCTTTGATTGCCGGTGCTAAGTACCAGGGTGAATTTGAGGAACGTTTGAAAGCTGTCCTTGGCGAAATTGAAAAATCCAACGGTCAGATCATCATGTTCATCGATGAGATCCATCAGTTAGTTGGTGCCGGTCGTACGCAGGGTGCCATGGATGCTGCGAACTTGTTAAAACCTATGTTAGCCCGTGGTGAATTACATTGTATTGGTGCTACGACTTTAGATGAATATCGTCAGTATATTGAAAAGGATGCCGCTTTGGAACGTCGTTTCCAGAAAGTGATGGTCCAGGAACCAGACATTGATGATACGATCGCCATCTTACGTGGTTTGAAGGAACCATTCGAATCCCATCATGGGGTTCAGATCACTGATAATGCGATTATTGCAGCAGCCCATTTAAGTGACCGTTACATTACAGATCGTTACTTACCAGATAAAGCAATCGACTTGATTGATGAAGCTTGTGCCAGTGTGCGTATGGAGATCGACTCTATGCCAGAAGAACTCGATACGTTAACCCGTGATAAGAACCGTCTTGAAATGGAACGTATCTCCATTGAAAAAGAAGATACAAGTGAAGATAACAGAGCCCGTTTAGCAGAGATCAAATCAAAGATTGCTTCTCTTGATGAGAAGATCGCTGGTTTAACAGATCAGTGGAAACATGAAAAAGCTGGACTTGATCGTGTCAAAGAATTGAAATCTGAGAAACAGCGCTTAGAAACACAGATGAGTGAATTTGAAACATATGGTAAGCTTGAAGAAGCCAGCCGTATTAAATATGAGAAACTCCCAGCCATCAATCGTGAGATTGAAAAACTGCAGTCGGAAGAAAAAGATGATTCCTTATTGGAAGAGAAAGTCACTGTGGATACGATCTCCGAAGTCATCTCTCGTTGGACCGGTATTCCAGTCAGTAAGTTGATGGAAAGCGAAAAAGAAAAACTCTTACATTTACAGGATATTCTTGAGAAACGTGTCATTGGTCAGGATGAGGCCATCAATAAGGTGACGGATGCCATCTTAAGAAGCCGTGCCGGCATCAATGATGAAAATCGTCCAATTGGTTCATTCATGTTCTTAGGTCCTACTGGTGTTGGTAAGACTGAAGTTGCGAAAGCTTTAGCTGAACAGCTTTTCGATAGTGAAAAGAACATCGTTCGTATCGATATGAGTGAATACATGGAGAAATACAGTGTGTCTCGTTTACTTGGAGCCCCTCCAGGATACGTTGGTTATGAAGAAGGTGGACAGTTAACGGAAGCCGTTCGTCGTGCCCCTTACAGTATCGTCTTATTAGATGAAATCGAAAAGGCTCACCCAGATGTCTTCAATGTCCTCTTACAGTTACTTGATGATGGTCGATTAACAGATTCTAAAGGGAACGTTGTTTCCTTCAAGAACACGATCATTATCATGACATCTAACATTGGTTCAGAATACTTACTTGAAGGCAACACCCCTGAAAACCGTAAGAAAGTTATGGAACAGTTAAAGATGCACTTCAAACCAGAATTCTTGAACCGTATTGATGAAATCATTATGTTCAATAGCTTAAATGAACAGGTTGTCTATAAGATCATTGATAAGTTCATCAATAATCTTGAGGAACGTTTAGATGAAAAGAAGATCACCCTTGAATTAACTGATCATGCCAAAGCTGCTATTGCTCGTGATTCCTTTGAACCAGCCTTTGGTGCTCGTCCAATCAAGCGTTATATCCAGACGCATATTGAAACGAACTTAGCTAAGGAAATGATCAAAGGTACGATCCATGAAAAATCTCATGTCATCGTTGATTACGATGGTAGTCAGTTCACATTAAAGGAAGTCTAAATCAGATCACACGATGGTCGCATGACCATCGTGTTTTTTTCTTTTCATAGGCATAAAATAATGATAAAATGGCATTCGGAGGAACGCCTATGCAGAGATATTTTATCAAAGATGCGAGCATCCATGATGACATCATTGAAATGGATGCCACGATGCATAAACATCTTTCTAAAGTGATGAGAAAGAAAGTCGGTGATCAGGTCATCGTGGTCAATGAAGAAGGACAATTCTTTTTAGCGACGATTACAGATCTTGATCAGGGACTCTTAAGAAAAGAACAGGCGATTGATGAAAATAATGAATTAGATGTGGACGTCACGCTTGTTTATGGGCTTCCTAAGGGCGATAAGTTTGAATTCATCCTGCAGAAGGCCACGGAGCTAGGGGTGAAGCGCATCGTTCCTTTTTTAAGTGCACGTTCACTCATCAAGATGGATGAGAAACGCTTCAATAAAAAGAAGGAACGCTATGAGAAGATCATCCAGGAAGCGGCCGAGCAGTCTCATCGCAATATTCTTCCATCGATCACAAAACCGATCCATATTGGGGAACTGAACCACTATTTGTCAGAGATCAATGTAGTGGCCTATGAAGAAGAGGCCAAGCAGGGCGAAAGTTCTGCGTTCCATCAGGAATTACAGAAGCTGACGAAGTCGATCACGATCGTCGTTGGTCCAGAAGGCGGTTTTGATGAGGAAGAAATTAAAATCATGAATGAAATGGGGATCGTATCGTGTGGCTTAGGCAAACGAATCATGCGCAGTGAAACGGCCCCACTTTATATGCTAAGTGTCATCGGGTATGAAAGGGAGTTAGTTTAATGAAAGAATATGATAAGCTGAATAAAAAAAGAGCACATATCAATGAAAAGAAGACGCATGTCTATCGCTTAATTAAAAGTCATGAAGATCTATTGGATGATGTCGATGTCGACTGTCGTGCCAATAGCTTAATTGACTTTTATTATTTAGAGGTACTTGTCAACGCCTTGAACAATCGTAAACAGATCTTAGATGCGTATGATCGTTTTACATGTCAAGATGGCGGAGATTTAGATATGCATTTAGCTTACGGCGAACGTCAGCGTTTATTTAATCAGGATCTTAAGCCGCTCTTAGAAGAGATGCCTCATTTTAAGACAAAGACGGGAGATTCTATCTATATTCCATGTTTTAAGCCAGAGATCAATATCTGGTATGAAACAGATGTTCAGCGTGTCTTTTTGAATAAGCATAAAGCCATCATTGATGCGCAGATGATCTACCTTGATACCCCAGAAGACATTTATGGTCTTAGTATTTTCAAAACCGATTTTTCTTCTTTGATTCCGGTCTTAGAGACAGAAACACAGATGACGTTCTATTCGATTGAATTCAATACGATGTTCTTATTTGATCGTGAAAGCAAGCGCTGCATCGATCATCTGATCGTTAAAGAAGATAAGAATGAAGAAAAGGTCAATGGCAAGGATCTACAGATCGTGGCTGCATATATGTTGCAGGAACAGCTAGATCCATTACTAGACTATCTTTATAAGCGTACCTTTTTAGATGAAAAATTATACAAACGTTTTCGTAAAAAATAAAAGAGAAAGGAAGATTACATGGCAAGTGTTGCATTTCATACTTTAGGATGCAAAGTCAATACCTATGAAACAGAAGGGATGTTAGAGCTCTTCGAGCAGGCTGGCTACTCATCAAAGCCATTTGATGAACAGGCTGATGTCTATGTCATCAATACCTGTACTGTCACCAATACAGGTGACCAGAAATCCCGTCAGATGATCCGTAAGGCAAGACGTACCAATCCAAATGCCGTTGTCGCCGTTGTTGGCTGCTATGCGCAGGTGTCAAGTGATGAAGTGGCTAAGATCGATGGTGTCGATATCATCATTGGGACGCAGCATCGTCATAAGATCGTCGATTACGTTAAGCAGTATCAACAGGATCATCAGATGATCGTTGATGTTGGCGATGTCATGCACTTAAATCAATTTGAACGTTTAAAGATCTTCTCTTATGAGAATAGAACCAGAGCCTTTATGAAGATCCAGGATGGCTGTAATAAGTTCTGTACTTACTGCATCATTCCTTATGCCCGTGGGCATATCCGTTCAGCCGATCCTCGTGAAGTCATTGATCAGGCCAATCGTTTGGTTAGAAATGGTTTCAAAGAGATCGTCTTGACGGGGATCCATACAGCTGGCTATGGCATGGATTTTGAACACTATAGTTTCTATGATCTATTATATGATCTCACGACCAAAGTCGAAGGCTTAAAGAGATTACGTATCTCTTCGATTGAAATGAGTCAGATCACACCAGAGATCATCAAACTCATTGATGAATCCCCAATTATCGTGGATCATCTTCATATTCCTATTCAGTCTGGCTGTGACAAGATCTTAAAACGTATGAATCGTACTTATACGACAAGTGAATTTGAAGAAAAGCTCAATGCCTTAAAGAAAGGCTTGCCTAGCTTATCAGTGACGACGGATGTCATCGTTGGTTTCCCAGGGGAAACTGAAGAAGACTTCATGACCACTTATAACTGGATCAAAAAGAATCATTTCAATCAGCTGCATGTTTTCCCTTATTCGCAAAGAAAAGGAACCCCAGCAGCCACATTTGATCATCAGGTGCCCGGCAATATCAAGCATGAACGTGTCAAACATTTAATGGCTTTAAGTGATGAGCTGAGAACAGAATTTGCATCATGGCAGATCGGCAAGGATCTCGAAGTCCTTTTTGAAGAAGAAAAGGACGGCTACATGCAGGGACATGCCTCTAACTATCTGTTAGTCAAAGTCAAAGATCCTCGCATTCAGGAAGGTGAGATCTACAAGATCCACATAACTGATCAAATCGGCTATGATTTGGTTGGTGATATCAGTGAAGAGAGTTAATGAATTATTTGATGTCAAAGAAGACTTTAAGATCATTTCCTTACATAGCGATTCCCGCTATGTCGGACGTGATTCCGTCTTCTTTTGTATTGAAGGCTTAACGACCGATGGTCATCGTTATGCCGATGATGCGGTCTTTCAAGGGGCGAAAGTCATCGTCCATTCCAAACCTTTAAAACGTTATTATCCTGGCGTGCTTTATATCCAGGTCAAGGATGTCTTAGATGAATTAAATAGGGTCGCCAATGTCTTTTATGACTATCCCTCTTATAAGATGACGGTCATCGGAATTACCGGGACTTCTGGTAAGACCGTCGTGGCTTTAACGATTCGAGATGTCCTCAATCATTTCTTAAAGACCGGCTATATTGGGACGAATGATGCGCAATATGGTTCGACAGTCATTCAGTCATCATATACGACACCAGAGACGATCTTCTTGCATCGTACCTTAAATGAAATGGTCAAAAGCAATGTCAAAGGGGTCACGATCGAAGTGTCTTCCCATGGCTTAGCTTTGAAACGAGTGGATACGATCGACTTTGATATTGCGGTCTTTACAAACTTACATGAAGAACATTTGGATTTTCATGGGACGATGGAAAACTTGATGCGTGCCAAAGCAAAGCTCTTTGAATTAGTCGATGAGAAGGGCTATGTCGTCTTAAATGCCGATGAAGTGCGCTTCAATCATTTCTTGGATTCTCATGCCAAAGTGAAAGCGCATAGATTGTATTATGGCATCGACCATAAGGCCGATGTCATGGCTCGTAATGTTAAGCTCTTTATTGATCATACAGAATTTGATCTCTTTATCAAAGGGGAAGAATTCCACGTCAATGTGCCAATCTTAGGACGTTTTAATGTATCTAACATTCTCGCAACTTTAACGTCCTTATTAGCACTCGAGATGTCCGTTGATGAAGTGGTCGCATCGATCAACCTGATCTCACAGGTCGATGGCCGTATGGAACTGTTAAACACGCATACGTCATTTCATGTGATCGTCGACTATTGTCAGTATGGCCATGCATTTGAAGAGACGTTATCGTTTGCAAAAAGCGTCGTCAAAGGCAACAGCCGTATTATTGCGGTCGTTGGTGTGCCCATGAAGAATGATAATAATACCCGTAGTCAGCTTGCCAAGATTGCGGATCAGTATTGTGATCAGGTGATCTTCACGGAAAGTGAAAAAGATCGTGATGATCAGTTGTTAGATATGGCCGAAAGCATGGAGAATATGATGACTCATGCCGTGGCCATTACCATTACCAATCGCCGAGTGGCCATCTTCCAAGCCATTGAAATGGCTTCGAATGAAGACCTCATCTTACTATTAGGTAAGGGTCATGAACAGTTTATGAAATCATCGGTTGGCAATCAGCCTTATCCTGGGGATAAGTATTTAGCTTTAAAAGCCATCGATGAGATCTTTAATGAATCTAAAGATGATGTCGATGAATATTAGGAGGAAATTATGAAATATAATAAGTATATCGATCACACAAATTTAAAACCAAATGCTACAAAAGCTGATATTGACAAGCTTTTAGATGAAGCAAAACAGTATGATTTTGCCAGTGTCTGTGTCAATCCTGGCTGGGTTTCATATTGCGCACAGGCTTTAAAAGATACAGATGTGAATGTCGTCACTGTCATTGGTTTCCCACTAGGGGCTACGACAACTGCTTCTAAAGCATTTGAAGCAAGTGATGCCATCAAGAATGGTGCTGATGAAGTGGATATGGTCATCAATGTTGGTGCTTTAAAAGATCATAATGATGAATTCGTGAAAGAAGACATCGCAGCTGTTGTCAAAGCCGCTGAAGGTCATATCACAAAAGTCATTATTGAAGCATGCTTATTAACGGATGAAGAAAAGGTTCGTGCCTGTGAATTATCAGTAGAAGCTGGCGCTGCCTTTGTGAAGACTTCAACTGGTTTCTCAACTGGCGGGGCAAAGGCTGAAGATGTCGCTCTAATGAAGAAGACAGTCGGTGATCGTGCCCAGGTCAAAGCTTCAGGTGGTATTCATACCCATGAAGAAATGATGGCCATGATCAATGCTGGGGCGACACGTATTGGTGCCTCTGCAGGGATCGCTTTAATGAGGGAAGATTAATCTAAACATATTTTTAAGAAACACAT
>ONFH01000231.1 GCA_900317015.1 uncultured Erysipelotrichaceae bacterium
GCAGAACGACACTACAATTCAGTGGTAAAATTTCCTGAAATACGGTATAATCTTCATTGGTATAATTATTGATATTACTATAATTTTTCATACTATAATTATACCAAAAAACAGCGATGGAATCGTAATATTCCAACGCTGTTTTTAAATTCATAGGCTACTAAATTTGGTCAAGGATAGCAGATTTACCCATTTAGGATATTTCTAACATTTTTCACTTGAATATTTATTTAGTTACAGCCTCTAAATAAATGATTTGATATATAGATTAAATTCGATATGAAGATATAAAGGAGTACGATTATGCATTTTCATGGACCAATTATTAGGCCAGGGACGGATGCGAACAGTTTATTTATTGAAGTGACTGCAGGCTGTAGTCATAACGCATGTACATTCTTTAATTTCTATAAAGATATACCATTTTACGTGGCACCACTTTCACAGATTGAAGAGGATCTTAAAGAAGCAAAACAAAAATGGCCAGATGTTAAAGATATCTGGGCATCAGGAGGGAATCCTTTTGCCTTAAGTACGAATAAACAGATCGCCGTATGAGATCTGATTCGTAAATATTATCCAGATTCTAGAATTTCTACTTATGCGATCATCTCTGATTTTAAACAGAAAAGCGTTGAAGACATTAAAGAAATCAAAGACCATGGACTTGATGAGATCATGATTGGCATTGAATTAGGAGATGATGAAGTCTTAAGCTTTGTCAATAAAGGCTATACTTCAAAAGATATTATTGAAGCAGGCCACAAAATGGATGAAGCTGGAATGACTTATCGTATGATCTATCTAGGCGGTTTAGCTGGTAAGGGTAAGCTTGTAGAAAGTGCCAAAAGATCAGCTGAAGTTTTTAATCAGATCCATCCTTACTATATGATGCTGACAAATTAACCGTTTTACCAGGAACAAAGCTCTCTGATCAAATGAAGAATGGAGAATGGATCGAACCAAGTGAAAAGGAAAGAATTGAAGAAATCAGAGCATTGATCAATGGTTTACATAATCCTATCACTGTTAATACCTTAACATCGACAAGTGCTGTTACGTTTGTGGCTGAACTTCCTAAGGATCAAGAAGAAATTCTTCATGATCTTGATCAAGTCATCGAGCATTTCAATAATGATCAGGAACAATACTTACATAACTGGCGTCATCAGATGCGTTATGTTTAGTGAAATAAAAAAGAATGTTTATAATATAAAGAAATAGAAGAGAGATAAGTATGCATTTTGCAAGTGGAGTCGTAAGACCTCCTTATGAGGCCAACAGTGTTTATCTACAGGTGACAAGTGGCTGTTCTCATAATGCCTGTCGTTTTTGTACATATTATAAGGATGCACCATTTCGTGATTCCCCAGTCAATGAAATTAAAGAAGATCTAGCAGAATTAAAAAGCTATGGTGTTGTCTTTGATCGTATTTTCTTACAGGGTGCAGATCCTTTTCTCTTGAGCTTTCATAAGCTCAAGAGAATTGCCGAATTGATTCATGAATATTTACCTTTTGTGAAAACCATTGGGGGCTATGGACGTGTAGAGAGTATTCGTAATAAAACCGTTGAACAGTTAAAAGAACTCAAAGCATTGGGCTATTCGGGCATCGTCTTTGGTGTAGAATCTGGTGATGAAGTTATTTTAAAACGTATGAACAAAGGTTATCATGCATCTGAGATCGTTCCTCAGTTATCCAAATTAGATGAAGCAGGTATGGCTTATGAAGTCATCTTCTTAAGTGGTCTTGGAGGAAAAGGCTATGGTTTAGATCATGCAAGAAAGACGGCTGAAGTGTTTAGTCAGATTCATCCTGATCGTATTATGATTGCTGGCTTAACGATCTTTCCTGATACACCATTAATGAAAGATATCTTGACTGGTGACTTTGTCGAAGCCACAGAAAAGGAACGTGTTGAAGAGATCACAGAGTTCTTAAAGAATCTAAAGAATGACACGCTGATCGATGCGACCAATGCTTCCATTATTACAAGAATTTATGGTCATATTCCTGAACAGAAGCAGGAGATGCTTGATCATTTACAAAGCATTTATCAGACTTATGGAGAAGATGGTTTAAGAGAAGCGAGAGATTCTTTAAAAGTCATCTAGAAATAGGGGAAGTTCACATTGAAGTCATAAAGATTCTTTATATTATAGGTGTCAACAGAGATGTTGGCACAACATATAAATTTCCCTTCCCTAAAAACTATGTATGTAGAAAGAAATGTCGTCCCTCCCCAACATAATAATAGATGACATTTCTTTTTTTTATGCGATGAAAAAACTTAGGTGAGAAAATGAAGGAAGTTCACAATCAAGACACAAACATGCTTTATAGTATCCTTGTCATCAAGAGATGACAGAAACAATCATATTAAAATTTCCTTCCCTAAAAAACATTTTATTAAAAGTAGAAATGTCGTCATCCCCCAATCATAGACGACATTTTTATTTTACGTCAGTACGTAGAAATACGGCATGTGATCCGCAAAATATATATTTCATATCATCCGAGTGCTATAATTATAGGCAGGAAGGTGATTTTATTTTATGAAGAAAATTGCAATGTTGATGAGTGCAGCTATGGTGGTGTCATCTTTGATGGTACCAGTAAGTGCCAAAACAAAAAGCCTTTATGTTTTAACAAGATTTTATTGTGAAAGTGATGAGAAGGAAAGTACGCATGATGTACGTTTCTCTTATAACAAGAAAGGACTTGTTACAAAACAGGTCGATCATGTGATGGATCAGCCAGGAAGCACTGGAATAGAAGTTGATCAAGATACTTATAAGTATACTTACAAGGGCACGAAACTTATTAAGAAAGATGCAGATAATGAATATACTCCGGGAATTACGAAATATGCCTATTCTAGCAATAAGATGACCGCAAAAAGTGGGTATGAAGATTTTCAATCAACAGATACATTAACGCTTAAAAAGAACCGCTTAGTGAAAGTTGTCGTCAAAGCAACAGAAGATCTTTACAATTATACAGATTCCTACCAATATAATAAGAAAGGTCAGCTGACAAAAGTCATCGATGATGGGACTTCAATCAGAGATCGATTCAAGTACGATAAAAAAGGATATGCCACGATGCTTTACTATGGTGATCAGGATTATTATCAATATAAGATTACATATAAGAATGGTCTTCCATCTGTTATTAAAGCCGTTGATAATGGCAATAAACATTGTACCTATAATTTCTACTATAAGAAGATGAAAGTCTCAGCCGTCAGTGCTGTTACAGATCAGCAGTATTCTTTCTTACATGTCAAAGATCCTAAATCAGAACAGATCTACGATTTCCGCTGGGCGAATTCTTAGAATCCAATCATTTGAAAAAGGAAAAAAATGAGTATCTCGTTTGATGAAATATGAAGAGAGTTCATAATCAAGTCATAAACATCCTTTATATTGTAATTGTCATCAAGAGATGACAAAGACAAACATAATAAAATTTCCCTTCCCTAAAAGTTTATTAGAAAAGAAGAAATGTCCTCACTCCCCAATATCATAATAGAAGACATTTCTTTTTTATTATGTTTTAAAGTAAAGCGTTTACATGATATACTGAATCTAAGAGGTGATCATGATTATGAAGAAATTATTAAGTTTACTCATTGCAACAACGATGGTGATGGTGGTTGGAACGCCTGTTCAGGCGAAGAGCTCATCACGCTTTATGCTTACACACTTTACTTTAAAAGGATCAGAAGATGAACATGATATGCGATTCTCCTATAATAAACAGGACTTGTCACGAAGATCGTGGATCATGAAGTTGTGAAGATTGGCGATGTAACGAAGTCTACCAATACGTATCGTTATACTTATAAGAAAAATCAGCTTGTCAAAAGAGTTGATCAAATTGGCAGTTCCACAACGACCACAACGTTTACGTATCAGGGAAAGAAGATCATAGCTTCCAAACCTGGATATAC
>ONFH01000130.1 GCA_900317015.1 uncultured Erysipelotrichaceae bacterium
GTCTCTCATGCTTATACATTAATATCTGGTGGCTTCTTATTATGATCCGGAAGACTTTCAGACTTCATTGGTCGTAAGCGCATCTTCCAGATCGGCTTAGGCATCTCATCACTACTTATTGGTTTATCACAAAATGGTGCAATGTTAATTGGATTACGTGCCATTCAGGGCATTGTTTTCGATCGTCTTAGCCCCGGCAACGGCTGATGGTATTTATGGGGCAAGTGCGGATGAATCTGGAGCGGGCAGTAGCATAACGAATGCGATGCATCAGTTAGGTGGTCCAATCGGTCTCTCAATCATCTTAAGCTTATCCTTATCCTTGAAAATGCAGGTTGGGATGATGGCTCTCTATTCCATGATCTCGACATTGATCTTGATCGTCGTCATTTTACCAGTGACGATCTTGAAGGCGAAAAAAGCATAAAAGAAAAAGGTCTCAACTTAGTGAGACCTTTATGCATACTTGCTTATTTAACGATGGTACCTTCTTTTGGTCCGCCAGCTGCATTGCTTTCATCAGTATCGATGTGCATAGCTAATTTATATTTATCGCTGACACGGATGACTGTATCACCGAAAACTAATGAACGACCATTTGTTTCAACGGCAACACTGACGATCTGACCATTTTCTACTCCGAAGTTCTTTGCATCTTCTGGTGTCATATGGATATGACGTTTCGCCGCAATGACGCCTTTTTCAAGTTTCACTTCACCTTTAGGGCCTTTTAAGACACAGCCTGCTGTCCCTTCAAGATCACCTGATTCACGAACTAAAGCTTTTAAGCCTAAAGAACGAGCATCAGTTAAAGAAACTTCAACCTGAGATTCCTTTCTAACAGGTCCAAGAACTGACATAGCTTTTTCACCACGTTCACCAACAACGACAACTTTTTCGTTAGAAGCGAACTGACCTGGCTGTGATAACATTTTCTTAACTGTTAATTCATATCCTTTCCCAAATAATGTTTCTAGATCCTCCTGAGATAAATGCACGTGGCGTGCAGATGTTTCAACCATAAATTTCATATTCAATAAACCTCCTTGCTCTATTCTACTCCATTTGTTTGTTAATGAAAAGTACAAATGAAAGGGATATCACTTGTAGAATAATAAAAAACTATGATTGAATTTTCTCAACAGTTAATAAATTTTCTTTACATCAATAACAAAATATTGTATAGTGATTCTACTTAAAGGGGGTACGTTAACACTATGATTCCAAAATTATATGACAAGTCGTTTGAACATGATAACTGTGGTATTGGTGCCGTTGTAAACATCAAAGGCGTTAAGACCCATTATGATGTCGACAACGCATTAAAAATCGTAGAACAGCTCGAACATCGTGCCGGTAAAGATGCACGAGGCGAGACCGGTGATGGTGTCGGTATTTTGACACAGGTTCCTTATGCGTTCTTTAAGAAGGTCGTTACGTTTGATCTTCCTAGAGAGGGACATTACGGGGTCGGGATGTTCTTCTTTCCTCAGGATGCAGTCAAGAGAAGAAGAGCCCAGGCCAGCTTTGAACAGATTATTAGAAAAGAAGGCATGAAATTCTTAGGCTGGAGAGTCGTCGATACAGATGAATCTGTCTTAGGCTTAAAAGCATTAGAAAAGATGCCATATATTATGCAGGGGTTTGTGAAAAAGCCAGTCGATGTAGATAGCGGAATCGATTTCGATCGTAAACTCTATCAGGCAAGACGTCTTTTTGAACATTCCAATGAAGAAACTTATGTATGTTCCTTATCATCAAGAACGATCGTCTATAAAGGAATGTTCTTAGTGAAACAGTTACGTACATTCTTTAAAGATTTACAGTCAGAGGACTACAAGAGTGCCATTGCCCTTGTGCATTCAAGATTCTCTACGAATACAAATCCATCATGGGAAAGAGCCCATCCAAACCGTTTGATGGTCCACAATGGTGAAATTAATACCATTAAGGGTAACGCCAATAACATGTTATCGAGAGAAGAAAACATGAAGTGCGATACCTTAGACAATGAAAAAGTCTTCCCAGTTGTCAATGTCAACGGATCTGACTCCGCTATGCTTGATAACACATTGGAATTCTTATACATGAGTGGTATGGATTTACCACGTGCTGTTATGATGTGTATCCCAGAACCATGGGAAAACAATCCTAATATGGATAAGAAAAAGAAGGACTTCTATGCCTATAACGCAACCGTTATGGAACCATGGGATGGTCCAGCATCTATCCTATTTAGTGATGGGGACTTAATGGGGGCCGTTCTTGACCGTAATGGTTTACGTCCATCTCGTTACTATATTACAAAGGATGGTTATTTAGTTTTATCTTCAGAAGTTGGTTCCTTAGAGATCGATCCTAAGGATATTGAAGTCAAGGATCGTTTACGTCCAGGGAAGATGCTTCTTGTCGATACGAAGAAAGGCTGCCTCATCAAGGATGAAGAATTAAAGGAAACTTATGCCAGCAAGCATCCTTATGGTGAATGGTTAGATTCTCACTTAATGTACTTGAGTGACTTAAAGATCCCTAATGTCAAAGTGGAAACTTACAAAGGGGAAAATCTAGAAGCTTTACAGAGAGCGTTTGGCTACGCTTATGAAAACTTAAAGGATTACATTATCCCTACGGCTATGAACGCCAAAGAACCTGTTTATGCAATGGGGAATGATGGACCATTAGCGGTCATGAGTCAGAAACATCAGCCATTATTTAACTACTTCAAGCAGTTATTCGCTCAGGTTACGAACCCACCAATTGACTCCATTCGTGAACAGATCGTCACGAGTACGTCATTGATGATCGGGACTGAAGGAAACATTCTGGAAGATTCACCAGATAATACCCATTTATTAAAGATCAAGAATCCAATTTTAACGAATACGGATATCTTAAAATTAAAGAACTTACATACAAAAGACTTTGAAACCGCAACTGTTTCTATTCTGTACTATAAAAATACATCATTAAAGACCGCCTTGGATCGTCTCTTTAATGAAGTGGATAAGGCTTATCATAATGGTGCCAACATCATTATCTTAAGTGACCGTGGCGTGGATGAAAACCATTGTGCGATTCCATCATTATTAGCAACCGCTGCTGTCAACTCATACTTAGTTAAGACAAAGAAACGTATGAAGTTAGCCTTAGTCATCGAATCAGGTGAACCACGTGAAGTGCATCACTTTGCCACATTACTTGGTTATGGGGCTAGTGCTGTCAATGGTTACTTAGTTCAGGATACGATCCATGAATTAGTCGAAGATGGCTTAATTGAAAAAGATTACTATGCCGCTGTCGAAGACTTTAACCATGCTATTTTATCAGGCATCGTTAAGATCGCCTCTAAGATGGGGATCTCTACGATCCAGTCATATCGTGGTTCTCAGAACTTCGAAGCCATTGGTATCTCTAAAGAAGTCATCGATGCTTACTTCCCTAAGACAGTCTCTAGAATCGATGGGATCACTTTGGCTGACATTGAGCAGCAGGTCAATGAGTTACATAACTCAGCCTTCGATCCATTCGGCTATGATGTCAATATGACTTTGGATTCTGGTGGATTCCATAAGGAAAGAAGTCATAAGGAACAGCACTTATATAATCCAAATACGATCCACTTATTACAGACAGCGGTTCGTAATGGGGATTATGCAACATATAAGAAATTTACGGATACGATCACTGAAGAAGAAAAAGGCATCAATATCCGTGGCTGCTTAGATTTTGATTATACAAAACGTAAGCCAATCGATATTAATGAAGTGGAACCAGTGGAAAGCATCGTGAAACGTTTCAAGACTGGCGCTATGAGTTATGGTGCCTTATCTAAGGAAGTTCACGAAGCGATGGCCATTGCCATGAACCGATTAGGCGGTAAGTCTAACTGTGGTGAAGGTGGCGAAGATTCTGAACGTTTCGGTACTGAAACAAACTCTGCCATCAAGCAGGTCGCTTCTGGTCGTTTTGGTGTCACTAGTGAATACTTATGTTCTGGTAATGAGATTCAGATCAAGATGGCCCAGGGTGCTAAACCAGGTGAAGGTGGTCAGCTGCCAGCTCAGAAGGTTTATCCTTGGGTTGCGAAAACTAGACATTCTACGCCAGGTGTCTCACTGATCTCACCACCACCACATCATGATA
Organism: uncultured Erysipelotrichaceae bacterium; assembly: GCA_900317015.1. GTDB lineage: Bacteria > Bacillota_I > Bacilli_A > Erysipelotrichales > Coprobacillaceae > Intestinibaculum. The sequence goes on from ONFH01000130.1 coordinate 4,144, forward strand.
TCTACTCCATTGAAGACTTAGCGCAGTTGATCTATGACTTAAAGAATGCCAATAAAGATGCACGTATCTCTGTTAAGCTTGTTTCTGAAGCAGGTGTTGGTACTGTTGCATCTGGGGTTGCCAAAGCCGGTGCTCAGGTCATCTTAATCTCTGGTTTTGATGGCGGGACTGGGGCTGCGCCAGCCAACTCATTATACAATGCCGGTCTCCCTTGGGAATTAGGCTTATCAGAAGCCCATCAGACTTTGATCATGAATGAATTACGTGATCGTGTCGTTATTGAAACTGATGGTAAGTTAATGACAGGTCGTGACGTTGCCATGGCTTGCTTACTTGGGGCTGAAGAATTTGGTTTCGGTACAGCTTCCTTAATTTCTATGGGCTGTGTCATGATGCGTGTATGTAACCAGGATACTTGTCCAGTTGGGGTCTGTACGCAGAATCCAATCTTACGTAAGAGATTTGCCGGTAAGCCAGAACATCTTGAAAACTTCATGCGCTTTACGGCTCAGGAATTACGTGAATATATGGCTAAGTTAGGCTTCAAGACCGTCAGTGAAATGGTTGGTCATGCCGACTTATTAAAGGAAACAAAGATCGGTAATGGTTATCATATGGACTTAAGTGCCATTGTTGATGATACTTATGCCAATGAAGAAGCCCATTGCTTCAATCCAAAGCATGTCTATAACTTCCACTTAGACAAGGTTAAAGATAATGAATTATTACCATTATTAAAGAACTATGAAAAGAATAAGAAACCATTAGAAAAGGATATTGAAGTCTCTAATATCAACAGAGCCTTCGGTACAATGTTTGGTTCTTATATCACAAAGAAGTATAACAATACTTTAAAGGATGATACATTTGTGATCCATGCTTATGGTGCTGGTGGTCAGTCCTTCGGGGCTTTCATTCCTAAAGGCTTAACACTGGAATTAACAGGTGATTCAAACGACTACTTAGGAAAAGGTTTATCTGGTGGTAAGATCATCGTTAAAGTGCCAGAAGAAGCCACATTTGAAGCTGATAAAAATATCATCATCGGTAACGTCGCTTTATATGGTGCCACAAGTGGTGAAGTCTATGTCAATGGGGTTGCTGGTGAACGTTTCTGTGTTCGTAACTCAGGTGCCAAAGCCGTCGTTGAAGGCGTTGGTGACCATGCCCTTGAATATATGACTGGTGGGATCTGTGTCATCTTAGGTGAAACAGGACGTAACGTCGCCGCTGGTATGAGTGGCGGGATCGCCTACATCTATGATCCAGATAACACATTATATGAAAGAATCAATTCTGCCTTAGTTGAATATACAGAAGTTTCTTCTAAACATGATAAAGAGATCTTAAAAGATCTGATCACAAAGCATTACAAATATACAAACAGTAAGAAGGCTGAATTCTTACTTAATGACTTTGATGAAAGTGTCAAGTACTTTAAGAAGATCGTTCCAACGACTTACCAGAAGATGATCGACTTAATTGCCCACTTCGAATCACAGGGCTTAAGTGAAGAAGAAGCAAAAGTAGAAGCTTTCAATACTGCAATGAAGAAAGGAGCTTAAGAAGATGGGTAAAAAAACAGGATTCTTAGATTATGAAAGAAAAACCTCAAAGGCACTGCCTTGTGAGGAACGTATTAAAAACTTCGATGAATTCCATATTCGTCTTTCTAAAGCTGAACAGCAGAAGCAGGGTGCTCGCTGTATGGACTGTGGGGTTCCTTTCTGTCAGTACGGCCAGAAGATCAAAGGTATGTATTCTGGCTGTCCTTTGAATAACTTGATTCCAGAATGGAATGATCTTGTTTACCAGGGACATTATGACTATGCTTATAAACGTTTGATCATGACCAATAACTTCCCAGAATTTACATCACGTGTTTGTCCAGCTTTATGTGAAAAGGCATGTACATGTGGTTTGAACGGGGATCCAGTGACTGTTCATGAAAATGAATATGCGATCATTGAAAATGCCTTTGATCACAATCTTTGTGAACCAACACCACCACAGGTGAGAGTTGGGAAGAAGATCGCCATCATTGGTTCTGGCCCATCTGGTTTAGCTGCCGCTGATACCTTGAATCAGCGTGGCTATGAATGTCATGTCTATGAACGTGATGATCGTATTGGTGGATTGCTCATGTATGGTATTCCAAACATGAAGATTGAAAAACAGATCATTGATCGTCGTGTCTTCAAGATGAAAGCAGAAGGCGTGAAGTTCTTTACAAATTCTAATATTGAAACAAAACGACAGGCAAAGGCTTTGTTAAAAGACTACGATGCAGTCATCTTAGCCGTTGGTGCAAAGCAGCCTCGTGATATTAAAGTTGAAGGTCGTGAAGCACCTAATATCTACTTTGCGGTCGATTATTTAACACAGGTGACAAAGTCATTATTAAATAGTGATTTCAAAGATGGGAAATATCCAAAGGGTAAGAACGTCTTAGTCATCGGTGGTGGTGATACAGGGAATGACTGTGTTGGTACATCTATTCGTTTAGGTGCTAAGAGTGTGACTCAGTTAGAAATGATGGATGAACCACCTCTCACGCGTGCACCTAATAACCCTTGGCCAGAATGGCCATTAGTCAAGAAAACTGACTATGGTCAGGAAGAAGCAATCAATCAGTTTGGTCATGATCCACGTATCTATGATTCAACAGTCAAAAAATTCATCTTAGATGATAAGGGGGCTGTGAAAGCTGCAGTGATCGTGAAACTGAAATGGGAAATGAAAGATGGCAGAAGAACAATGTCAGAAATTCCTGGTTCAGAACAGACGATTCCATGTGATTTAGTCTTAATCGCCGCTGGTTTCGTTGGTGCTCAGCTTCCAGTTATGAAAGCCTTCGGTGTGAAACTTGATGGTAGAAATACTGTCGAAAGTGGTGAAAACGATCATCACACAAATATCGAACACCTCTATTCAGCAGGTGACTGCCGTCGTGGTCAGTCATTAGTTGTCTGGGCGATTCGTGAAGGTCGTGACGTCGCAGCTGCCGTAGACTTTGATTTAATGGGTTATACTCCATTACAATCTCTATAATGAATACAAGGACTTGGCTTAGGCTAGGTCCTTTTTTATTGGAATGAGGGACAAAATATTGTATGACTATGTTTTCTCACGTATGATGAAGATAGAGGGTGAGAGTTATGGAGAGACAAGGTGGACAAATGAAAAATGACATTTTAAGTGGGCAAGAAGCATCAAGCTATTTAGGTATTACAAAACAGTATTTGAATAAGCTTGTGTATGATCATGCCATCATACCAGTGAAGAAATCACAATCAGAATTATTCTTTAATAAAGCTGACCTTGAAGAGTTCAACTTCAAACATTATAAGAATGAATCATTCGATATTAATAATACGTTTGTCAGAGATGTTATTCTTTACTATACCCTTCAGCAATGTTTCAATGGCAATGATAAGCGAACTTGTCAGTTTATAGATTTGTTAAAAAAGGAATATGACTTTGATAAACACGCTGGCTTAATAAACAATATTCCTGTTCTTTCCCATGTGCTCAATATTTCTGAGAAGGCATTTTATGAGACCTATCTGATGGTCAAGTACTCCTTTATGTCACTGCCTGCAGATGTGATTTTAGTGAAGAAAGGTGATCTTAACTATCCTAGACTTTTGACGTTAACTAGTGCTGCCCCACCTTATCTTTTTTGTCGGGGCGATCTCGCTATGCTTAATGAAAGATTAGTCTGTGTGGTGGGAAGCAGAAAGGCATCAAAAGAGGCAATGATGAAAACAAGACAGCTTGTACAAAAGCTAGTTTCTAGAAATGTAGTCGTTGTGGCTGGACTTGCGAAAGGGATTGATACAATGGCGCATATGACAGCTTTAGAAAATCAAGGAAAAACCATTGCAGTGATCGGCACGCCAATTAATCAGTATTATCCAAAGGAAAATAAAAACTTACAAAATGAGATTGTGAAAAGGGGACTGGTAGTCTCTCAGTTTCCGCCTTGTAACAAAGTACAGAGATGGAACTTCCCTATGCGTAATGGGGTGATGAGTGGTTTATCGATTGCTTCAATTATTATGGAAGCAGGTGAAAAAAGTGGTACTTTAAAGCATGTGGATTATGCGTTAAAACAAGGGAGAAATGTGTATATTCCTACATCACTTCTTCATGATCCACAACTAAAATGGCCATACAATTATGTTAAAAAAGGAGCACGTACATTTGCGAGCTGGTTTGATCTTGCGCAATTACTTGATCATAATAATGTGTTTCTTGACGTTTAAAAGAAAATCGATCTTCTTTTCAGGTATAAAGAGAGAATTACTTACGTTGAGATAATAGATTAATCATTGATTTTTATTAAGTGAGGTGACATAAATGTATGTAGAAAATGATATTTGTTATAGCGAAGATTACGAAGATTGTCTTAAAGTGAGAGATGTGACACCACTTGGCCATCGTATGATGCTTGTAACATTCTCAAATGGAGAAAAAAGATTGTTTGATACGACTTTGCTTAAAGGTTCTGCGTTTGCTCCATTGGCAGATGAAAAGATATGTAATCATCCGGTTCTTTTTCATGGTGTTATAACATGGAAAAATGGTGAAATTGATATTGCCCCAGAAACGGTTTATAAGTGGAGTTCCCCGTATGAAAAGGAAGCACTTTAGATATGTGAATTAAGTGTAGCATTATTTTGGCTATTTTTAATAAGTTGATAAACTTAAAAATAGCCTTTTTGTCATATGATATCAATAAATACAAAATGTTTTAGTGATAATCGAAAGTATCTCTCTTGCATATTGGCTGTAATCTTATTAAAATAGTTAACAGTTAGGAGAGATTAATTCTATGGAAAGAAAAACATTATGGAAGACTTATTCAGATAGTGATTTAGAAGCTATGAATAAAGTCGCAGAAGATTATAAATATTGCTTAAACACAGCTAAGACAGAACGTGAATGTGTATCTTTAGCTATTGCTAAGGCAGAAGCAAAAGGCTATAAGAACTTACAGAATTACATTGATGAACGTAAGGAAGTTAAGCCTGGTGATAAGCTTTATGCAAACTATAATGGCAAGCTTATTATCTTATATCAGATTGGGACGGATCCAATTGAAAAAGGAATGAACATTTTAGGTGCCCATATTGATTCACCACGTCTAGATATCAAACAGAATCCTCTTTATGAAAAGGAAGGTTTCAGTTATTTAGATACACATTATTATGGTGGTATTAAGAAATATCAGTGGGTCACTATTCCGCTTGCTATTCATGGTGTCTTTGCAAAGAAGGATGGCACAACTGTTCATGTCAATATTGGTGAAGATGAAAATGATCCAGTCTTTACAGTGACTGATATCCTTATTCATTTAGCAAAAGATCAGATGGTTAAGAAGGCTGCTGATGTGATCAATGGTGAAAACTTAGACTTACTCATTGGTTCACAGGCTTTAAAAGGTGTTGATAAAGATGCTGTTAAAGCTTATACAATGCAGTTAATCAGTGAAAAGTATGGTGTTGAGGAAGAAGATTTCTTAAGTGCTGAACTTGAGATCGTGCCTGCTGATAAAGCGAGAGATTTAGGCTTTGATCGTTCAATGATTATCGCTTATGGTCAGGATGATAAGATCTGTGCCTGGACAAGCTTATTTGCCATGTTAGATGTCGAAGCACCTAAACGTACGGCTTGTACATTACTTGTTGATAAAGAAGAAATCGGTTCAGTTGGGGCTAGTGGTATGCACTCACATTTCTTTGAAAACATGACAGCTGAACTCTTAGACTTAATGGGTATTCATGGTGACTTAGCAGTAAGAAGAACCATTTCTCATTCAACAATGTTATCAAGTGATGTCTCAGCTGGTTATGATCCACTTTATGCCGATCGTTTTGATAACAAGAATGCAGCTTGGCTTGGTAAAGGAATCGTCTTTAATAAATACACTGGTTCAAGAGGTAAGTCAGGTTCTAATGATGCCAATGCAGAATACATTGCTAAAATTAGAAAAGTCTTAGATGACAATCATGTTCAGTTCCAGACAGCTGAACTTGGGAAAGTTGATGCTGGTGGAGGAGGAACAATTGCTTACATCATGGCTAACTATGGTATGGAAGTTATTGATGCTGGTTTAGCTATCCTTTGTATGCATTCTCCACAGGAAGTATCTTCTAAAGCTGATGTTTATGAAGCGGTTAGAGCTTATAAAGCATTCTTAGAATACATGGATTAATAAAATAGCCTAGTTATGTCTTATGACATGACTAGGTTTTTTCTTTTCCACAATAAGAAGTATCAATATCTCAATGTATGATGATATGATATGACTAAAGTATGCTTTTGATCAGAGGTAGTGTGATAGAAAGGAAAACGTATATTTATGGCAAGCTATGGTTGTGAAAATAATAAAACGATGAATGTGAATAATGATCATTTTGAAGAATATTTAAAAGATAAGGAGCCTGATCGTGCCAAAAAAGTGTATGCGTGGAATACGGCCATTGGATTACAGGCGGTTGATGGTATTAAGCCATCACACGATCTGATCGATACTGCACTTAAAAATATTAATGGAGAAATTACAATCACCGAAGCAGAAAAGCTTATTGATGCTTATTATGAGGCACGTTCTCCATATATTGTTGATCATGATCGTAGAGAAGAAGCTGATAAGGTTTCATTACGAATTGTAAAGCTCCTTTATAAAGAAGATTTTTCGTTGACGGTTGACGCATATCTTGAGATGCATCGTCAATTATTTCATGGACTTTATAAACATGCCGGGATCATCAGAGACTATAATATAACAAAAAGAGAATGGGTTCTTGATGGAGATTCTGTGCTTTATGGTGAAGCGTCTATTTTAAGGTCAGTACTCGAATCTACTTTTAAAAAAGAAAATGCATTTAGTAATCAGGGATTGACCATTGATGAAATGATCCATCATATTGCTTTATTTTATCCGAAGTATGGCAAATACATATCTTTGGAGAAGGAAACACGCGAACGACAGCTGTATTCCTTATCAAGTATCTAAGAAAACTTGGCTTTTCTCTTATGAATGATACTTTTACGAGAAATTCTTGGTATTTTAGAAATGCTCTTGTACGCGCTAACTATACGCATATTCCCAAAGGCGTCTATGAAACAACGGAATATGTGGAACTGTTCTTAAGAAACTTACTGCTCGATGAACATAATGAACTTCACAATCGTGCTTTGCATATAAGTGGGTTATTAAAACAGAATGAGGGAAAACCTCATCAGGCCAATAATGGTATCGAAGCTGTCCTTTTAGAAAAAGGGATAAATCTGTCTGGTAAAAAGAAAACACAAGTGCATAAATTATTCGAAGAATTTGGCTTTGAGCAAATATTTGGTAGAAGTAATATTATGAAAATCTTAGAATTGAAAGCTACAGCTGCCTCAAATTTAATTTCAATTTTATATCATGCTGATATTATTGAACATGTTTTTGGATATGGAAAGGGAAAATATAAATTTAAAAAGCAGTGAGCATAAAAGGGGGAATCCGTACATTGAAAGCCTAAAAAGTGAACATTGAGATGAAAAACCGTACATTGAAGATTCAAAAGGTGAACATTAAGATGAAAAACCGTACATTGAAGGTTCAAAAGGTGAACATTGAGATAAAAAGTCAATCGTTGATATAGATTCAAATGCATAGTTGAATAGATTTATTTTTAATGCTTTAATGTAAATGGATGGAGAGATCTGTTTGAGGGTGTGGCAGTAATAAACTGCTATTTGATATGACTTGATCATATGAAATGAACCAACAAGAGGTGATTGGACTTGGAGCTTGATCCACGATCTCAAAAATAATGTGGTCTAGTAGTGCTGAGAGATGCCCCAATCAAAATCTATTACTAAAGAGGCTTAATTGTTTAGACCTAGTTGTGTCTTATGACAAAACTAAGCCTTTTTCGTATCAATTGATTTTTTAAAGATTAGATGGTACGTTGGCCATCTTTTATAAAAATATGATTTCAATAAACGACCACTAACTGAAATAATATGCTTTGTGTTTAAAAACTACTCGCTTTTTCGGTGCTTTTAGTCCAACTAAGTGATGCATCATGCTATAGATTTGTTAAGTTATCCTTCGCATTCACAATGCTTAAATCAGTTTTGGTCATGAAAAGGTACATATGATTGTTAGGCGACAGAAACAATATTCCTGTCGCCTTGTTTTAAAAGCACCTTATATTTCTACTCTACTCAATTTCAGCAAAAATAATATCTTTTACATTTTCTAAAAGATCCGCTGGCAATTTTTCTACATATGACCAGCTTCTCGCGGTATGATCTACTGCTCTGATTTGGCTACATAGTATAGCTCCAGTTGTTTGGGTCCGACTTTCTAAATTAACATTGAGTGGATAGTCACCCACTGAATTTGTGATTGGGCATAAGATTGCAAATTGAGTATATTTGTTATAATCGTAATTGCTTACTACAAGTGCGTTCCTGAACCCTCTTTGCTCATGTCCTTTGGTAGGATTGAAATTTACTTTGATAATATCTCCCTGCTTAGGCAGACGGTGCATAAATAACCAAACCTCTCTTCCTTCTGGTTTTCCAAAATCAACTTCTTCAAGCTTTGGTCCATCATATCCTTTAAAAAGTTCTTTTATTGTTTTTCTTTTTTTCTTAACTTTGATGATGATGGTTGTGTTGTCATCACTTTTTTGA
>ONFH01000144.1 GCA_900317015.1 uncultured Erysipelotrichaceae bacterium
AATATATCCACGAAAAGTGAAACGAAACGGAGGATATAAAAAATGAGTACAATCGTTATGCTTGGTGGAAATGGATATTTAGGAAGAAATGTCACAGAAAAATGGATGAGAAAAGATCCTAATGCAAATTTTGTCGTCGTATCTCGTAGTGGTCAAAATAAACTTGTTAGTGATAGAATAAAGAATGTAAAGGCAGATTGTTCAGACTATGATAAAGTCATGAAAGTGATGCCAGAAAAAGTAGATTATATTGTTGATTTCGTTGGTCGTCCGGAAAAGGATCCAGAAATGTTTAAGAAGCTAAATGATGATCCAGCTGATGTGATGAAAAGAATTGCCGAAGAAAAAGGTGCCAAAGCGATGGGTATGATCGGTGGTGTCTTAGGTGACCAGGCCTTTGTGCAAGGTAAGAAAAAGATTATCAAGAAGCTTCAGACAAGCTCAGTGCCAGTAGCTTATGTGGAACCAACATTAGTCATTGGGAATGGACGTAAGGATTCCATGACGAAGATGGTGCCTTTATTAAAGTTCTTTGGTATCTTTTCTAAGAAGTTCAGACCTGTCGATGTCAATGATGTAGCGGATGAATTAATAAGGAAGATTGAAAACGCATGAAAATAAGCAGTACGTTTGAACAAGGTATTTATGTCGTGATGATCTTAGCATTAGAGGAAGATCATCGCCCAGTGAAAAGTAAAACGATGAGTCAGCTCTTAGAAGTGTCTGACTCATATCTTAAGAAAGTGCTGATGAAGCTGTCACATGGCGGGCTGGTCATTTCTAATGCCAGCAAGCGTGGAGGCTATGTATTAGCCCGCAGTGCTGATCAAATCAGCTTAAAAGATATCTTCATTGCGGTCGGTGAAGGAGAAGGCCTCTTTAAGCCTTCTTACTATGCCGAAAGACTCTTTCCCCATAAAGATCATGTGAAAGAGTCAGAAGAAAAGATTGAACTGACCTTAAAGGAAGGTCTTGATTCATTCTATCAGAAGCTTGATGCATTAAAGATTGCGGATCTTTTAGAAGATGGTGCCTGGGAGAAAGGCATCGTCAACTGGGAAGATCAGCTATAAATAAAAAAGCACCTTTATGAGGTGCTTACATAATTGGGAACTCATCTTCGACTAAACGCTCTAAATTACGGATGTAACGAGCACGGTTGAAAGGCTGCTGAGTTTTAATGATCGCCATGGTTTCGATATAGATGATATTGGCGATTTTTTCTTTGGCCTTACGTGGTGTGTCACCTTTATGGATCAGTTTCTGATAAGTGACTTTTGTTTCTTTTGGATTATTGGTAGAAATCTGTTCTTCAACAGCTGAGATCAGTTCTTCTAATACGTTCTCTTTCATAGTTTTGTCCTTTCTATTTGCAAGTTTATTGTATCATTTCTTTGTTCATCTTCCTATAAAAAAGATTATAATGGGGTCAGGTGATAAAAATGAGTAAAAAGAAGAAAGTAAAAACAAATGCATTACGATTATTAGATCGTGATCACATTCCATATCGTGTGGAAGAATATGAATATGATGATGAACATTTAAGTGGGGAGCATATTATTGCACAGGTCTCACTGGATGCTCCCGATATTTATAAAACATTGGTCTTACAGGCGGATGATGATCATTCGTATTTGGTATGTTGCGTACCAGTGCTTGAAGAGATCGATTTAAAGAAGCTGGCTCATTTGAGTGGTCATAAGAAAGTGGAAATGATCCATATGAAGGACTTATTAAATGTGACTGGCTATATTCGTGGCGGCTGTTCGCCAGTTGGCATGAAGAAGCAGTTCCCAACATACTTTGATGCTTCTATTCATGAAGATCGTGAGATTGCCTTATCAGCGGGCAAGCGTGGCTATCAGATGATCGTCGATTCAAAGACGATCATTGACTATGTCCACGCGACTGTTGGTGATGTTTTAAAAGATCATTAGATACTTAAAAAATGTATTTTTAACTTGTAATCGTTTTCTGTACAAACTATTTAGAAAGTTTGTTATAATGATTTCAGAGGTGACAATAATGGATTATAAAGCTAATTATGAAAAATGGTTAAATTTTGAAGGAATGGATGCTTCACTCAAGACTGAGCTGTTGAGCATGGACGAAAAGACAAAGGAAGATGCTTTCTATAAGAACATCGAATTCGGTACTGCCGGCATGCGTGGTTTACTTGGGGCTGGAACAAATAGATTAAATATCTATATGATTCGTAAAGCTAATGTTGGATTTGCAAAGTGGATCCTTGAACAGCCTAATGGTGCTGAAAGAGGCGTTGCAATCTCTTATGATAACAGACATATGTCTTATATCTTCGCTAATGAATCTGCTAAGGTTTTAGCTGGTTTCGGTATCAAGACTTACTTGATGGAATCATTAAGACCTACTCCTGAATTATCTTTTGCCGTAAGATACTTCAAGTGTGCAGGTGGGATCATGATCACTGCATCTCATAACCCTGCAGAATATAATGGTTACAAGGTTTATGATGATACTGGCTGTCAGTTGATTCCAGAATGGGCTGATCAGGTCACTAAGTATGTTAATGAAGTTGAAGATGAATTAACAATCAAAGTTCCTACAGCTGATGAAGCTTATGACTACATCAACTGGGTAGGCGAAGAAGTCGACAAGGCTTACTACGATGCTGTTAAGACTTGTGAAATCAATCCTGGTCTTGATAAATCTGATTTCAGAATCGTTTATTCTCCAGAACATGGTGCAGATAACTGGCCAGTACGTCGTGTTTTATCACAGTTAGGCTATGATATCGTTCCTGTATTATCACAGTGCGCACCAGATCCAGATTACACAAATACGAAATCTCCAAACCCAGAAGTCCCTGCTTCTTATGAAGAAGCTGTTAAGCTTGCTAAAAAGGTCGATGCAGATGTTGTCTGCGTCACTGACCCTGATGGTGACCGTTTAGGTGTTGTTGCTAAACACAATGGCGAATGGGTTCCTATGTCAGGTAACCAGAGTGCTGCCGTTTATCTTGAATACATCTTATCTCAGTTGAAAGAACAGGGTAAATTACCAACAAACGCCGTTATGTATAATACGATCGTAACGTCTGACTTAGGTGAATTAGTTGCTCGTAGCTATGGCGTTGATGTAGAAAAGACATTAACAGGCTTCAAGTTCATCGGCGATAAGATCAGAAAATATGAGAAGACTGGTGAAAAACAGTTCATTTTCGGTTATGAAGAATCATATGGCTGCGTTGTTAAACCATTCGTTAGAGATAAGGATGCCGTTCAGGCCGTATTATTAGCTGCTGAATGTGGTAACTTCTACAAGAAACAGGGCAAGGACTTAATCGATGTATTGAATGAATTATATGCTAAGCATGGTACATTCAAAGAAACTCAGATTCCACTTGCAAAAGCTGGTGTTGAAGGTGCTAAACGTATCGTTGAGATCATGGATAACTTACGTAAAGATGATCCAGCTCAGATCGGCGATATGAAAGTCACTTTATCTGAAGACTACTCTACATCTAAACGTTCAGATGGTACAACGATCGACTTACCAAAGTCTAACGTATTAAAGTACTATCTTGAAGATGGTTCTTGGATCGCAGCTCGTCCTTCAGGAACTGAACCAAAGATCAAATTCTATTTCTCAATCAAAGGCAAAGATGCTGATGACGCAGAAAAGAAGACTGAAATGTTCCATAAAGCAATGATGGAATTAATCGGCGAATAATTTTACAAAAAAGAGCCAGAACTTCTGGCTCTTTCCTTTAAAGCAGGTGATTACATGAAAAAATTGAAACGTGTTCAATTGATGATCTCTATTACACCTAAAGTTTCGATTGCCCTGGCAATCATTGCGTGTATTTTTTACATTATCAATATGAAGGCGAGTGCCTACATTGTCATAGGGGCAATCGTGATCTTATTGATCACCTATTTCATATTATCTCTGACAAGCTGGCGCTGTCCTCATTGTCATCAGTATCTTCCAACGAAGAATGCTGGCAAGATCACAAAATGTCCTGCTTGTCAAAAGCTTATTTTTGAAGACAAAAAAAGCGATGGTCATCATAATTGACCATCGTTTTTACATGCGGCGATAAATAGCTCTTCTCAGTAAGGCGACATCTAACCATCTAGTCGAATACGTATAAGCTTTCTGAGCATAGACGAATGTTAAGATGTGATGAGGATTAAGCTCCACTTTCTTCATCTTTCGATAATCGAAGATCATTCGTCCAATGACCATATTGCGTTTGCCGCATAGGGCAATGCTATTGGCTTGTGACGTAATGAGCATACTGTAGATTGCTAAAACGACCATGGCTGAGCAGGCAATATGATAGACCTTATGCTGGAAGCCATAAAGTGTAAATGAGATCGTGAATAAACAAAGCACAAGATAGAGGATGCCCGTTATGATAAAGAAAACTTTTCCGGAGCGCGTCAGAAGCCAGACTAGACTGTCATCTCGGCGCTTTTCACGAAAAATGTTGGCGAGAATATTTACGTATATGTAGGTAAATAAGGCGGCGATGAAGATCATTAAGACTGTAATGAACTGATAAAAGATTTTCATAACATCACCTTCCTGTTACTAATTATACATGGCCATTCACTAAGATACAATTAGATTTTCGATATGGAAAATGATTGGAATTTGCGTATAATAGGTAAAAAAAGAAGGAGGCTGGAAAATGTTAAAACAACCTTATCATATTCATTATGATGACTGCGACTTTACTGGGCACATGCGCATCGATCGTCTCTTTGCGCATTTAGGAGACGTAGCGATGCAGGATAGCTTGAATACTGGTCTTTATCGTAACGATATGTATGGACAGTATGGCTGGATCGTTTCTAAACAGACGTTACATCTCTATGATGAACTGATGCATGATGATGACATCATCCTCACGACAGAAGGTCGTAAGCCAAGTTCGGTGATCTTCCCACGTTATTTTACGATTCAAAAGGACGGGAAAGTCGTTGGTGAAGCTTATAGTCAATGGACCCTTGTCGATCTTAAGACAAGAAGGATCGTTCGTGTCAAATCCGCGGGTATTACGATTCCAGACGTGACGGAAACGATGACGCCGCCAGAACGCTTAAAGAGTTTAGGACTGCCGGTAACGGATCATTATCATGTCGTTTATTCAGATCTTGATATGAATGGCCATATGAACAATACACAGTATTTAAGAGTCGCTTATGATCTCATCGGCGTTGACTACTTAAAGACACACCATCTTACAAAACTATCGATCAACTATGAAAAAGAAGTACCTGCTGGGGCATGCTTAGATATCGCCATGAAACAAGATCAGGATCATTTCTCTTTTGAAGGCTTTGTGGATCATTCCTGCTTCCTTCTAGAAATGTCATTCGAGGGACAAAATGATTAAAGAAGTTCCTTTTCTTCACTTTACGATCGATGGGAAAGACTATTATGGCGGTTCACAGGAATGGTATGATGAAACATTTGCCAAGATGTCAGGGTGTAGTGCAGTTTTAGCTTCGAATCTTTATTATTACTATCGTGATCAATTGGATGTGGATTATGAGACATATCGTAAGACGATGGACTTCTATTTTAAGAAGAATAAACCAGGTCTGATCGGTTTCCCTTATTTTATGAAGTTCATTTCCAACTTCCTTGAAGAAAATCAGGAGTTATCATTAAAGATCGACTATATTCGCTGTCTCCATAGCGAAGAAGAAGCTGTGGACTTTGTGAAAAAGCATATTAATCAAGGTCTCCCTGTTGGGATGCTCATCTTAACGCATAATGCAAAGGAAATTAATGATGAGACATGGCACTGGATGTGTATTACAGGTTATGATGATGTAAAAAAAGAAGTGATCATTTCTTCTGTGGGAGAAAGGATCACTATGAAATGGGATGTTGTTTTTGCCATTGCATTTAGGAATGTCGTGAAGCTTTTAAGCTTTGTAGATCAGCAGGAAGATCGCAGCTCACAAGTAATCGTTCATTCGTAAGCGGATGGATCATCTCAATGGAACAGGCATGCAGTGCCTGTC
>ONFH01000302.1 GCA_900317015.1 uncultured Erysipelotrichaceae bacterium
AATTAGGCTTCTGTTTCTTATATTTTTCTTAATTTTTTATAAATTAATTTCTTAAAAAAGCATGAAAAAAGACTGGTCTTGCCAGTCTCTAATGAAAGGAGCCCTCTTCTAGGATCGTAGTCTTGATCAATTCCATAAAGACTCTCTTGCCATTATGTGGAAGCAGCAGCTCCGTATAAAGTTTCCATTCATAACGATGGGTCTTACTATTATAAGTGAGGAATCGTTCAGACACATTGTTTTTTTGTGAATGTTTGATTCGTTCAAACAATGTCTTTTCATCAGTAAATTCCAAATAACGTTTCCGTTCCTTTGGATGGAGCCACTTATTGACATAAGCTTCTCTAAATTCTCCAATCGTCATCTTCTTCTTATTCGATGGAACCATCATGCCATCTTCTAAGTAGACTTCCACACGATCCTGATCAAAATTAATGACCTGAATAAAATCATACAGGAAGATCAGTTCTGATAATAAGGAATGAATACGAGAATTATAATCATTGACATCCATCATACCTGTCTGTAAGACTTTCATGACAAAGATATAGTTTTCTCCATGCTCGGCAATCTTCTGGATCGTGTTGATCATCAGATGATCATTATTGGTGGCTACACGACGAATCTCATCCCAAGTCTCCTTCGGCTGATCAAAGTAGCTATGATAAGACTGAAAAAGCGCATGTGATGAATTATTAATGATCTGTTCACTTTCTTCAATACTATGAATATTAAGATCAGCTAAGGCATCTCTAAATTTCTGATTTAAATAAAGATACTTATTATAACCATCCTCATTTTCAAAGATCGCCAATGGCTCATCACTTGTCACATCAATCGCACCAGCTGCTTTATAGTAAGGTTCAAGAGCGCGTTCTTCAAAGCCAATGTTCATTTTTTGAATATTTTTAATGCAGACATCAAGTGGTGCTGGCTTACCAAAATAGTAGCCCTGTACCTTTTCACAGCCAATCTCTCTTAAGAACTCATACTGTTCTTTTGACTCCACACCTTCGGCTAAGGTCTGAATTGAAAGTTTCTTGGCCATCTGAATGATGGATTTCATAATCTCTTTAGAACGCTCAGTAAAGCTGCGTAAGAAAAGCATATCACACTTCAATTCATCAAAATCATAATCCTTCAATAAGTTTAATGAAGAATAACCCGAACCAAAGTCATCCATCCAGACTTCATAGCCGACCTGTCTAAACTTTTCAACTTCATCTCGAATATATCGATTCGTCGCAACGATACTTTCCGTAATTTCCACATGGATCAGATCACGGGAAATACCATATTCAGTAACTGTATCATTGACGATCTTCAGAATATTACAAGCAAGGAAATCAAGTCTTGATAAGTTAAAAGAGACTGGCACGACAGGAAGTCCCTGATCGATGCGTTCACGCAATTGTTCACAGATCTTACGAATCATAAAACAATCCAGCTTATGGATCTGATGTGTATCTTCTAAAGCATCAATAAAATACCCTGGATTGAGAAAACCAAAATGAGGATCATTCCAGCGGCTTAACGCTTCAAATGAACATAACTGCGTTGTTAAAGTACGAACGACCGGCTGATAATACACTTCGATCCATTCGTTTTTGATGGCATCGTCAATCGCCTTGATGACATATTCATAAACATCTTTCTTTTCAATCAAGGAGCTGTCATAGACCTTGATCATGCGATTACGTTCATTCTTAATACTATCACAGGCGATCTGTGCTTTATCACATTCACTCATGATATCGACTTTTGGATCAATACAATGAATACCGGCCCGGATCTCCACCGTCAGTCCTTTTCCTAAGTTTCTTAGTTTTTCCTGTACGGCTTCAATTTTATCTTCAAGTCCCTCAGCCGTCGTGATGGCGACAAAGTGGTCATTAGGGAACTTAAAGACAGCTTCCTTATAAAAGATCTTTGTAATGATCTTACCTGTTTCAATTAACAGTTCATCCCCTGCTTCAAAACCATACGTACGATTGTAGATCTTCATATTACGCAGATCCATGTAAACAAGTGTTGGCACAAAGTTCTTTTCTAATAGCTTTTCAACAACTTGCGGACCTCTTTCTCTAAAGAAGGTCACTGAACGCATATTCGTTAATAGATCATAATACTTATAATCAAAACGATGTACACGAATTTCATAAGATGGTTTTCCCCGCCATGTTAAAGGATAAACATTGAGCATCAGATCTCCGGCTTCTTGAGAACGTTGGAAAATGGCATCTGTTTCATTGATAATGCTTTCTAAATCATAGACATATTGTGAGTCAGGTCCTAATAAGGATTTTTCAAATGTCATGCCTTCATACTGATCTTCTGGAACACATAGCTTCTTCATTTCTTCATTGATAAAATAGATCTCATGTGTTTTCGCATCGACAATGCAGTAGGCACCATAGGTCTTCGTTAAAATACGAAATAACGTCTTTTCATTGCCATTGACATTGGCATTATGATCTTTCATGCTCTTAAAGACATCATCATAATATAAGCAGATGCTGTCACGTCCCTCTTCATCGACAAAGTGATAGCCTTTCACCTGCACGAATGAGTATTCATCTTCGTCATAGATGCGAACATGAAATAAGAAGTCGAGACATTTCTTTGGATCCTGGACAAACTGAGTCAATGCTTTTTTGAATTCTTCTTCATCATCTGGGTCAATATTGGTAAAAAAGTTCTGTTCAGAAAATGCAATGGCGGACTCCCTATCCATATGAGGGGCTTTCATAGATAAGAAGCCACGAGAGGCCATGACGATCTTCACCGCATTGTTTTCAAAACGAAAAATAACAATAGAGAAATTTGCATTTTCTACGAACTGACGATAATTTTCAAAAATGATATTTTGTCCATCTGTCATTTTGCCTTCCCCCTTAATATATTAAATTCCTTCTTATATCTTATTCTAATATATTACAGATCAATTTTCATTCAAATTAAAGCCCTACAAAATATATATTTTCCTAAACGATTCGGAATATTTTCAGTTTCCTCATTATGATTTCTGCTTGATATCGATCACACCGATTTCTGAGATCGCACCACCGGTCTTGAACTTGATGGCCCAGTCGGAGATAGCAGAATTAACGATAAATGTCGTATTTCTAATCTTCTTCATCCCATACGTCATATCATTGGCCCCTGAAAGCTCTCCTGTAATGCCGATGGGAAACATCTGACCACCATGCGTATGCCCGCTTAGAACCAGATCTGCATTTGTCTTTTGTTCATTCTCATAATCAGTCGGTTCATGATCTAATAAAATGGAATATTGATTTTTTGATACACGACGCATCAGAGCTTCGGCACTCTTACGATTCTTTGTCGTCATATCATCTTGACGTCCAGCAATCGTAATATGCTTTCCTAAAGATACCGTCTCATCTTCTAAAATATGGATATGATTCTGCTTAAGGGTCTTGGCAAGATCTTTAGTACTAAAATTACGATAGTTCATCAAGCCCTTATCATGATTGCCATAGACATAATAAATACCATGCTTTGTCTTTAGTTTTCCTAAAGCCCTGGTGGATTCCACCATATCTTTCTTAGAGGTATCATCATCAACATAGTCTCCCGTAATCACGATCACATCAGGATGCAGCTTAGCAATCGTCTTGAGATGTTTCTTAAATCCATCCGCATGAAATGTAGCCCCAATATGACTATCTGAGATCTGAACGATTCGTAAGTTCTCGCCGATCTTCTTATCTGTCGATAAATGATATCTCGTAACAACGACATGGTAATCGTTATAATATCCATATCCAAGGTAACAAATACAAAATGCCAAAGTGATCAAAGCGCTCCAAAATGACTGGATCTGTTTATGTCCGATCTTAAGAAGCGCTCGAATCCCATCAACGATCAGCCAGATGATGATGATATGAATAACAACGACCAAAGTATTGACTACATCTAAATATAAGAAAATGCCAATGATCAGCACGGGGATCAAAGTCACGATCCAGCCTAACGCCTTATTTCTTTCACACAGTTTCTTCATCCATGCGTAAGATCTCATTTGTCTTAATATATAAATCACACCTGCAATAATTGTCGCGATTGCAACGATCATAATTCCTAAAAATATAATCATCCAGTTGATCCTCCTTATTTCACCTTTAAGACTACCTATATAACGACAATATACTTTTTGTTTACCTTTTTAATTTCAAATTAAAATCAAAAAACATTTACATATTTTCACATACTCCATATGATCACACAATATTAACATTTATTTATGGTATCACAGTTGCAATGAAATACATGAAAAATTTCGAGGTGATACCTTATGTTCAAAAAGAATCAATCAGGCACTGTTATGAGCGCCCTTGGTGTCACAGCACTTGTGATTTTAATATGAGTGGGTGGTATGTTTTCTATTAAAAAGGGCAGAGTACCACGTCCATATCTCTGATATGGGCGTGGATGAATGCCCCCTCACTGATTCTGAATATAAGACT
>ONFH01000145.1 GCA_900317015.1 uncultured Erysipelotrichaceae bacterium
ACGCATAATGGAGCCTTTTCCAAACTTCTTTTCAATTTGTTTGAGAGCATCGTCAAGCGCTTTTTCTTTATTATCCACGTTGACGCCAACGCTCTTCTTTTCTTTTGCCATGGCTATTACCTCCACTTTCTCTATTATCGTTTATTTTTTAAGAGCTTTCAATAAATTTGCACAGCCAAGTTTAATTGCTTGGTCGACGATTTCTTTACGATTCCCACTTAATTCATATTCATAAGTGTAGACTTCATCATGGTAGGCGATGCCGATATAGATCAAACCGACCTTTTTTCCTTCCATGGCATCTGGTCCGGCATTGCCGGTGAAGGAAATACAAACATCACTATCAAACAGCTTCTGACCATGTGTACACATTTCACGGGCGATCTGACTAGAGACGACACCATATTGATCGATCAGATCCTGATCAATGCCTAAGACACGATGCTTGATCATCGTCTGATAGCTGACCACTGATCCACGGTAAACTTTTGAGATCCCTGGATGCATTCCGATACGTGAAGCAAACGTCCCAACCGTAAAGCTTTCGACACTGGCAATTTGAATATTGTTGGCAATTAAAAATTCACATAATTCGTTCATACTAAAACATCTCCTACTTAGTTAAACACCAAAAAGGTGCAAAATTTCTCATTTTCGAGTAAAAACGTCGGAGTTTTTTTCTCCGACGCTTATTTGTTTTATTTTACAACTTTTGTTAATGATAAAGTTGTGACTGTCATCTGCTGTTCTGCACTTGTAAATGGTACTTCGACATTATTGATATAATACTTTGTACCAACATTATTACCATTACGGATACGTAATGAATTAAATTCAGAAACATTTAAATCAGCTGTTACAGTCTGACCTTTCGTATAGATCGTTGACTTTAAGCCAGATGTATTCGAACTTGATCCGTTATAAGTAAAGCCGACCCAGCATCTTGCCCCGAAGACAACTTTCAAAGTCACTTTCTTTGTGCTCTTTGGAACAACGACCTGATAATTCATCGTACCTAAACGGTTAAACGTAACTTTCTTAGTCGTTTTCTTCTTCTTCGTTGTAGACTTCTTTTTCGTCGTCGCCTTTTTCTTTGTCGACTTTTTCTTTGTCGATACATTACCAGACGTTGAGTTTTCTGTCTTTGTATATGTCTTGCTTGTCGTACTAGACTTTGTATAAGAAATACCAAAGTAAACAACACCCACGATCAAAGCGACTAAGACAACACCAACAACCGCTTTGACATATTTAAGATGGGACTTGTCCTCATACACTGTGCTCTTAGAATTGTAGTTTGGACGTTCGAACTGGAAGTCTTTATGCTTCTGCACATCTTCTTCCTTCTTCTTTTCCTGATCTTCCTGATTATCAATTTCCTGCTGGCGCATCTGTTGAGTCAGATCAACATAGGCCTGTGTCATTTCATCTTCATCAAGACCTAAGGCACTCGAAATCTTACGCAGATACATTTTTACATATGTTTCATCGCCTTCATAACGGCTAAAGGCTCCATTTTCTAAATCTCTTATAATAGCCACCGAAAGCATAGTCTTTTCAGAAAGTTCTTCAATTGAAAGACCTAGTTCTTCTCTTCGGTTCTTTATTTTTTCTCCTAGATTATTCATAGTTCCCTCCTAAATAATCGTACAAAGTAATTAAAGCACAATCACACAAACTTTACAACATCCTAAGGGCTAAATTTCAATAAGTAAAGAAAATAGGAATTGAATGATTCCAGTATTTTCCGTCAATCTCTAACTGTGTATATACAAAAAACCGCACATAGCGGTTTCATCTGCTCTTATAAGCCGTGTTCTGTTTTTCAGCGCATCATTTATCTAAGAATCCTTCCTGCATCAAGTTCAATTCCTCTCTGCAGGCTCCCCTACCAAAATTTGGGTTTCTACCTCGTGGAGTTTACCGACTTTTCACCCCTGACTTTCGTCAGGAAATAGTTTCTGTGGCACTTTATGGCGCCTTCCATGTCTTTCGATTTAGGAATTAAGCCGTCGTCATAGGAATATGCCTAGACTTATTAGGTCTAGCACGATCACTCCAGACATCGCAGTCTGGGGTAGCACGGACTTTCCTCAGCAGGTCAAGCCTGCCGCGATGTGCTCTCGCAGATGTCTATTAATCATGTCTTTTAGTCATTCTTCTTGGAATAGACTTCTTTTTCTAACTGAGAAAGACGTTTTAAAAGATCAACATTGCTTGTCATGCTTGCCTCATTTAATGGCTGTGGCTGTGTTGGCTGCTGATATGATCTGGCAGCGACCTGGGCCTGAGCTTGAGCCTGTGAAAGCTGAGCACGCATTTCCTGCAGCTGTCTTTTCAGCTCCTGATTCTCTTTGGCAAGACGATCATTGTCATCATAAGATGCGTTAAGCATCTCGGCAAAATTCTGATAATCTGATAAGACCAAATCTAAAAAACGGTCCACTTCATCAGCGTTATAACCACGTGCGCCGACCTGGAACTGTTTATTTAAAATTTTCTTTGGGCTTAATTTGATTCTACTACTCATCGTTTTCACCGCCTAACAAAATAAAATTTCTCTTTAAAGCAATGGAATTATAGCATTCCGACTACCTTTTTGCAATTCTTTTTCATCTTATGAGAACATTGCATCCGCTTACATCTGTGACTTTTTTATTTTTTACGAAAAGAACCATCAAGCTAATGATTAAAGAGCTCTCGAAATATGATATAATGCAGGAAAAGGAGGTATTATGGTCAATTATCCAAACAAGAAGAAGATGCCATCCTCATTCACCGCCCACCCAGTTGAAGGCAATAAACATTATACAGCCTTACGTGGGATGAACTTAGAGGAGGATCTGAACTTATCCAACAGCTATTACTTGGAAAGTGATATTGCGGTCATCTATAAAAAGCCGACACCGATCCAGGTCGTTAAAGTGGACTATCCAAAACGTTCCGCTGCCCGTATCGTTGAAGCTTATTATCGTAAACCGTCGACAACGGATTATAACGGTCTCTATCGTGGTCGCTATATCGACTTTGAAGCCAAAGAGACCAAGGTCAATTATTTCCCTTTTAAAAACATTTCTGATCATCAGATCAAGCATCTTGAACGAGTAAAAAGACATGGCGGGATTGCTTTTCTCATCATCGCTTTTACCACCCGTAATGAAGCTTATCTGATCGATGCGAGCTATGTCTGTGAACTGTATCGGACATCCTCACATCGCCAGATCACCTATGATCAAGTCAAGCAGCATGGCTACCCAATTCCACAGGGCTATCAGCCACGTCTTGATTATTTAAAAATTTTAGACGAGTACTATTTTAAGGAGGGCTCTTAGTGAAAACCAAACAACAAGCACACAGTCAAGAGATTTCCCGCAGAGTGATCATCTCGCTTATTATCGTAGCCTGTGTCGCAATTGCCAGTGCCGGCGTCTATTTTGGGGTCACTGTCTACCAGCAGATCAAGGACTTCGACATCAACAACCTGACGACGACAACGACCAGTAAGCAGGTCGATGAAAACGGCAAGAGTTATTTTACTTACGGCAGCGTCCAAGGCAAATATACGAAGTATGAAAACCTGCCGGAAGTCTTTGTCGATGCGATCGTCTCAGCCGAAGACTCACGATTCTTCATTCATGATGGTTTCGACTTACCGCGTATCGTCAAAGCTTTATTTTCTAACTTAAAAGCGGGCGGAATTGCCGCCGGCGGGTCAACGATCACGCAGCAGCTGATCAAAAAGACTTATTATCCAAAAGAAGAAAAGACGATCCAGCGTAAACTAGGCGAAATTATTTTGGCCATTGAAGCTTCGCAGCAGACGACTAAGCAGAAAGTCTTAGAGCTTTATGTCAATAAGATCTACTTCGGTCGTAGCGACAATACCGTTGGTATTTATGCCGCCAGCAAGTATTACTTCAATAAGACACCATCACAGTTGACGTTACCGGAAGCCGCTTTATTAGCCGGGGCCGTTAACTCCCCTGTTTACTACGATGCCTTTAACAATTTAACAAAGGCGCAGAACCGTCGTAACATCATCTTAACTTTAATGCATCAACATGGTTACATTACCAAAAGTGAATTCGAGACAGCGGTCAAGACACAAGTTGCCAACTACTTATCATCGAATCCATTAAAACAGTCTAAGAAATATGCGTCTTATGTCGATCGTGTCACGCGTGAAGTTAAACAGCTCACCGGTTACGATCCAACCAAGACAAACATGACGATCTACACTTACCTAGATACAGAAGTACAGCAGTACTTAGATGATATTAGTTCTGGAAAGAAATACACCTTCCCAGATCAGTACTTACAGATGGGCGGTGTCGTTCAAGAATCGACAACAGGTCGCATCATCGGTCTGATGTCTGCTCGTGACTTCAAGGCCGGCAACTATTCCTATGCCTTCACTGATCGTCATCAGCCAGGTTCATCAATCAAACCGATTCTTGATTATGCAACAGCTTTTGAATATCTCTACTGGTCAACAGGTCAT
>ONFH01000146.1 GCA_900317015.1 uncultured Erysipelotrichaceae bacterium
TCATACCTTCATCTCATTGATTTCGTTCTTATTTTGTAACGTAAATACTAAAAATAGAAAAGCTTGTCAAAAATGGTATGAATTTTGGCATTTTTGCTCTCGGAATTTTGAGTGTAAAGCATTATAAAAAAAATAGAGTGAATTGTTGCGAAGACAACAGAATATTATTGTTAGTAGTGTCAAACTAAAGGTGAAGGATAAAGGAGGTCGATCCTATGAGTAAAGTGATTGATATGAATAAGAATGTTTCAAGTTTATGTGATGAATATCCTGAACTTATTGATATTTTAGCAAGCTTAGGTTTAACGCCCTTAAAGAATCCTATGATGAGAAAGACCATGGGATCACGTATGACATTACTAAAGGCTTCTAAGAAGATGGGGATTCCTATGGAAATGATTAATGCATCATTAGAGAGTCATGGCTTTAATGTGAATACAAGTATTGAATAAGAAGGATGTGATGACTATGAAAGAAAAAGTAGGACAAGTATTCTCAATCGCAAATGATCATGCACCAGTTGCTGGGTGCACGATCACTAAAGAAGTAAAAGGTGGGAATAATGCTATTACATATGTTTCTTTATCAGAAGAGACAGATATTAGTGCTGAGATTCATCCCTATGGTAAGTTTATTATTGTTCATAGTGGTGATTTAACAATCTATAAAGCATTTGATCATGATATCACATTAGAAACAGGAGAAAGTATTATTATTCCACCAGATTCACTAGCAGGAATGAAAAGTAGAAACGGTGTTGTTTATACCGAGATTACATTAAGGAGGACCGATCACATGAATAAAGTGATTAAAGCAGGAGAAGTATTTAAGTTAAAGGATTTAATTCCTTATCAGGAAGATCAGATTGTCAATATGGATGTTGTTCATAATGATGAAATGAAGTTTGCCATTATGGCATTTGATGAAGGTACTGGTTTATCAGAACATGCAGCTCCAGGTGAAGCGTTAATTTTTGCTTTAGATGGTGAAGGTATTATTGGTTATGAAGGTGAAGAACATCTTATTAAAGCTGGCGAACAGTTCCACTTTGCTAAAGGAGGACTACACTACGTCAAAGCCACTAAGAAGTTTAAGATGGGCTTGTTATTAACGTTAGCATAGTTGAATGTGAGGAAGTCATAGATATTGTGACTTCCTTTTATGATGGCTGCAATAATGTTAATCCCATTAAAAAGCACAGGATATTTCGTTTCATCCTGTGCTTACATTACAAATATTAGCGGTTTTATGCTGGCTGTCAGCCGCGAAACCCTTCCGAATCCTTCAAATGTCACTGCTCTTTAAAGTCCACAGTGCAGACTCACCATGATCCCTGACGGGGGCTCGATATCCTTTCGAATATCTTATACGTCCTGCATTTAACCGGCGCAGGCACAGTTCAGCTTGACATGCCACTACATGGAATCTCTTGATTCATCAGTATGATAACATCAATACTTAACTAAGGAAACTAAAATGAACAGATGCTAACTTGAAAGATTGTTTTGGGTATTTTACTTTATACTGATTTATGTAGATGAGAAGGACTCTAATCATATAGAATATCAGTAAAAGGAAGGGTGATTGAATATGCTTGTTGAATTGAGAATGAAAAACTATAAGTCGTTTTATGATGAAATGATCTCATCAATGACACCAGCACCCAAACAAAAGGGATTAGATTATAGTGTTCTTCATGAGAAAGTGGGGAACAAAGATCAAAAGGGATTATGCTCAGCTGTCATTTATGGTCTTCATGCATCTGGTAAGACTCATATTATTAGTGCTATGGAAATATTTTCGAGCTATTATACTAAGAGGAACTATCAATAATACTGATGCAAGTGTGAATGGCAATGCTGCTGCGTCATCATTAAAACTTATCCCTAACACGCATCACAAGCCTTCTCCTGTTAAATGAGGCATTACGTTTGTAGAGCAAGGTTTTCTCATCAGCTATGATTTAGTGATGGACTTAGGTGGATTCTTAGAAAATGATTATCCTCGAAAAATAATAAAAGAAACACTAGTCGTTAATCATAGGCAAATCTTTTGTTGTGAGGATACATTGGAAGTAGCATTACCTTCAATTATTAGGCCACTTTCTAACAAGAGTATTAAGAGACTATCATCAAATATGAAAGCAATTGCTTCAGGCAGTTTAGTAGATACAGATTTCTTTTTAACAAATGGTTTTAGAACCATCTTTGCAACTGAATTTGTAGATTTATTAACGTCTTGGTTTTCTGACAAGTTTATGGTGATTTATAAAGATAATCTGAACGTGATGAAGAAGTTTATGAGTCCTAAAGAGAATTCCATTTATATGGATCATACGCTAAGTAAAGGTGTTAAAGAACTTGGGATCACCTCGAATGATTTAGGTTATCGTATCAATAGCAATGGTGAAAGTATTCTATGTTCAATTCTAAATAGGGACATAGCTCTTCTCGCTGAAGTCTTTGAATCTTCTGGTACGATGAAATTTATTTATGAGTTTCCCACTTGTACTTAAAGTATTAAAAACTGGTGGGACATTAGTGATGGATGAGTTTGATCGCTCTATTCATACAGCCACAGTTATGAACATCATCCTTGCTTTTCATAATGATGAAATCAATAAGCATCATGCTCAGCTTATTTTTACGACTCATAATCCTATCTTCTTAGATGCTTCCTTACTTAGAAGAGATGAGATTAAGTTTGTAGAACGTAATGAAGATAATAACAGTATTCATTATTCCCTTTCTGATTTTAAGACGGCTAGTGGTGTACGAAAGGGTGAAGACTATATGAATAATTACTTTGTAAACAGATATGGAGCTATTAAAGATATTGATTTCAGTTCTATTTTCAAGGATATTGTTTCTGATAAAGCAAAATAAATACTTGAACATTGGGGTGTCCAAATTTAGAAAGTTTAAAGGTAATATATTATTTTCATTTGAATATAGTTCCTATTAGATATTTTAAATAACAAAACAGCACAAAATGTATCGATTTTTAAATTGATTGACCTCCGATGGGATCGATGATAAAATGCATGTAGTGAAGGAAACAGGGGAGAATGGCTTATGTACGAAGGTAGTGTTCGAATAGGAAAAATAATTATTAGTAATTTTAAAAATGTAAAAAATGGTCAGATTACGTTAAAAAACAGTAAAAAAGAATATAAGGCGAGTGTACTGGGCCTTTATGGACAAAATGGTTCTGGAAAGACTGCGTTGATTGATGCAATTATGTTATTAAAGTATGCACTATGTGGAATGAAAGTCCCTAAAGAATATGCAGATTATATAAACATCGAATCCGACTATGCCACGTTGAGCTTTGATTTTTCAGTTGTAATGCCTAAAAAAGATAGATCATATTATGTGACTTACGAATTTGATTTAAAAAAAGAACTTAACAACAATGATCAAAATGAATCTACAGAAGAAGAGCATTATAAAGCTGTAATTGTTAATGAGGTGCTGAGCTTTCGTCTTCAAGGAGAAAAGCACCGTATGTCACAACTCATGAATACGAAAACAAAAGGTGTGTTTGTGCCTAAGATTAAATATGAGGAATTAATTGGTAAAGATCCAGATGAAATGATGAATTTGCTGGTAGATAAACGTTATACATATCAAGATTCAAGATCTTTCTTATTTTCAAGAGAATTACTTAATGTAATACGTAAGAACTGTCATAATGAAATATATTTAGATCTCATTAACAGACTTGTAACTTATGGAAATTATGAGTTATTTGTCATTAATACTCAAAATAGTGGATTAATAACATTAAATGCTCTTCCACTGTCATTTAAATACGAGGGAGAAAAATCTGGATTTTCAGGAAATTTTATGCTTCCGCTTGATAGGCCACAAACGCTTCCTAAAGTGTTAGTCGATCTAACAGAAAAGATGATTCCAAATATGAATGAGGTGCTTAAACAAATTGTACCTGGTCTAACGATTAGTCTTCATAACCTTGGGCCGCAAGCATTAAAAAATGGTGAAACAGGATATAGTGTTCAGCTGATGTCAAGGAAAAACAGTGAGGAGATTCCTTTGCGCGATGAATCTGAGGGAATCAAGAAAATTGTCTCAATATTGCAACTGCTTATTGTGATTTATAATAATGATTCTATTACTGTTGCTATTGACGAATTGGATTCAGGTGTTTTTGAATATCTTCTAGGTGAATTATTAAAGATCATTTCAGAAGAAGGTAAAGGTCAATTGATTTTTACGTCTCATAACTTAAGACCATTAGAAACAATTGATAGAGGCTTTGTTGCTTTTACGACCACAAATCCAGAAAATAGATATATCCGATTGACTAATGTTAAAGGCAACAATAATTTAAGAGACTTTTATTATCGAGACATTATTGTAGGTATGCAGAAGGAAGAACTTTATGAGCCGACAAACAACTATAAAATTTCCTTGGCATTCAGAAAGGCTGGTAAAATGTATTGACAAGAAAAAAAGTCGTTTATGTCATTGTAGAAGGACCTTCGGATAGGAAGGCATTAGGTGTCTTGCTCTCAAATATATATGAAAATGATCGAGTGCACATTTATGTAACTCATGGGGATATAACTTCTGATTGGAGAACAACTCCAGCCAATATTGTTGCTAAAATAGGTAACTCTGTGAAAAGTTATGCAGCTGATTATTATTTAAAAAATAAGGACTTTAAAGAAGTTATTCATATTGTTGATATGGATGGAGCATACATTTCCAATTCAGCGATTATAAGTGACGAAGAGGCAGACAAGGCATTATATAGTACAACAGAAATACATACTTGTGATCGCGAAGGTATCATTGAAAGAAATAATCACAAACGTGCCAACATTGAACGTCTAAAATCATTAAGAACCGTTTGGGGAAACATTCCCTACAGTGTTTATTATATGTCATGTAACTTAGATCATGTCCTTTATAATAAGTTGAATAGTACTGATGAAGAAAAAGAAAATGATGCAGACGAATTTGCAGAAAAGTATGAGGATGATGTACCTGGATTCTTAGAATTTATCAATGAATCTGATTTTTCTGTGGTTTCTGATTATCAAGAGTCTTGGGAGTATATTACTAAAGAACAGCATTCGTTAGAAAGGCATACGAATTTGGGAATATGTTTCATCAAGGATAAGAAAATAGATCAGAAAAAACAATAGCATAAAGATGTTTCAAGAGGTGAAAAGTGATGAATCAGATGATTAAAGAAATGAGAAAACTCTTAAATATGTCAAAAGATCAGCTTGCATCTGATCTTGGTGTTTCTTGTGCAGTAGTTGATAGATGGGAGAATGATGAAATTATCCCTGATAAACCTGCGCAACTTAAACTCTATACATTATGCAAAAAAAATGATCTTGATTTAACAGATTTTATTGTGAATAGAGAAATTCAATCATCAGATGAAACAGTCTTATATCATGCGTCGAGAAAGGGAATCAAGGGAAAGATTAGTCCGATAAGTAGAGAAAGATGTGATTTTGGAAAAGGATTTTACATGGGAACAGATCCCATTCAGCCTTTGACATTAGTGTGTAACGAGGATAAACCTGTTTTTTACTCGTTTTCAATGAACTTATCTGAATTGAAAGTCTTAGAGGTGAGTATGGATATTGATTGGGCGATGCTTATTGCTTACTATCGCGGATATCTTGAAAAGGGAAGAGATTCTGTACTCTATGAAAAATATGCACATATGGCTGATGGGTATGATGTTATCGTGGGATTAATCGCTAATGACCGTATGTATCAGGTTCTTACAGATTTTTTTGAAGAGAGGATTACTGATCGGGCATTGTTAGGGTCGCTTTCTGCTTTGAAACTCGGAAAGCAGTATGTGGCCATCACACAAAAAGCTTGTGATAAAATTTCTATTATTTCAAGTAGAGAGCTTTCGTCACTTGAACTGATGTTTTTAAAAGAGACAAGCATTGTGAGAAGACATGAAGGCTTGTCTATTGCCGATAAAGCTGTCAAAGAACATCGCAGAGATGGACTTTATTTTGATGAGATCTTAAGGGGTGAAAGAAATGACTGATCAAGCATTAAGAACACCGCTTTCAAAGATGCAAGGGCATCTTTTTGAACTTTCTGGTTTAAAAGGCTATGATAGTCAGATCTTTATTGAAACATTTATGAAATCTCAAATCGCCAAAGGTTTAGATAGTGACTTTGATTTTATGCAGTGGGCTGGTAAAGAATATATAATGGAACGAATGGAAGAAGAATATCCTCAGGGGTGCGTAAAAGGTGGGACAGTATATGATGGAGAAGTCTTATACTGGATTGGCTATCTTTATCGCTATTGGCATTTTCTTACTGGGGAAAGTAGTCAAACAATTTATAATATAGCTGATGCGAGTACAATGAATTATACCTACTTAGGCTTCCACACTTTAGATGTAAAAGATGCTATTGATCGATTGAGGGGCATATAACAACTAATATTTACTGAATTCAATTGAATAGAGGGTTAAAGATGTATGAAGAGATACTGCACTTATGTGGTATCTCTTTTTGTGCTTATCGTATTTGGAAATCATTGCATTCAATAGTGTAAAACTTAAGGTCTCGTACCTCATTTTTAACACACCATCACTAGTACCATCGTTTACTTCAGAGAATGTGAATAAACGCTTCTGTTAAAAGTCATTTTTTAAAAGATGGGTATGGGTACAAAATATGTCAAATAATCCGTTAATTATGACAGAATGCGTTTTCTAGATAATGGATGTTTATAATGGATTATAAGAAAAGGGATGATCAAAAGGATTGATTAAGAGTGCTTATATTTAAGATGATTGTTTTTTATGTATTTATTATGAGTGTCTATGAGTTTTCATTGAAAGAAGGGTATCAAAGTTATGAAGAAATTTATTTATTCAGTGATGAGCGTATTTTTAACGTGCGTAGTGGTGATGGGAAATGGTGCTAGTGTCCATGCTGAAGCAGAAGAGTGTGATTATTCGTCACCTCTAGGCAATAATATTATGGTTGAGGTGAGTGGGACACGTTCAACGATTGGTGACGTGGCAGCACTGAGGATGATTGATCAGTACCGCTATCGTGCTTGTCGTGAACATGAAGTGAATCCTGATGATACGAAAACAACGTTATCATTAAGTGTTGACTATGGAGATAATCCAACAGACCAGGAGCTTTCACAGGTAAATGGTGATTATGTCCCGGTAAACTGGTCGAATGAACTTGAACATATCGCCGAATTAAGAGCAACAGAAGCTTCAATCTATGAGAGTCATACACGACCAAGTTATCACTATGATGTGAAGTTTAATGATCAGTATTATACACACTATGAATGTTTAGCATGGACATCAGGATCGATGTCTGATGGTCTATCAGCCTTTGCAAGTGAACGTGGTGACTGGATCAGTCAGAACACAAGTAAGGAAACAGGACATTATACGGCGATGATTTCACCAAGTAATACTTATGCGGGAGCTTCATCATTTACTTATGGTCCTGATCTAGATAATAAAACAGGAAGCCTTACAACGGCCTTAGAAATTGGACCAGCGAAAAGCTATAACTACACGACAAGTGCGAGAAATGAAAATGGAACGATTAGCCAAAAGGTTGAAGTTGATCCTGATATCGTATCTGACTTTGGCTTTAAATGTAAAGAACAGATGGATCTTAATAAAACAATGAGCATGCAGACTTATGCAACAGTGGAAGATACGAGTGGATCAACGACTTCATGGCCAGTGATCTCAAAACAAGCTTGGGCAAGCACGGATGAAAGTGTCTTAGTGCCTGATGGTAGTGGTAATGTGGTTTCTAAAAATAAACGTGGAGATGCAGAAGTACAGTGCTATGCCTTAGGTAAAGTGTATCGTAAAGCGATTAAAGTGGATCATATCTGGGATAAAGGAACTGTGACAAAACAGGCAGGATGTACAAGTAAAGGGACACGTACTTTTAAATGCAAAGAATGTGGCGCTACTATGAAGGTGTCTATTCCTGTTAATAAAAATAATCATCTTCATGTGAAGGTGATTAATAAGAAAGCACCTAAAGGTAATAAACCAGGTTATACAGGTGATGCCTACTGCACTGACTGCAACAAGATTGTTAAAAAAGGAGTCTACTACAAGAAGAGCTCCGTTCATCTAAAAGTAACTGTTAAGAAAAGTAAGAATAGCCTGATTCTTTCATGGAAGAAGGTTAAGGGCGCGACTTCTTATACGATTTATAAAAATAATAAGAAATTTAAAA
>ONFH01000147.1 GCA_900317015.1 uncultured Erysipelotrichaceae bacterium
ATAAATGATACCATATTGAAACCGCTTTAACAATAATTTCACAAAAATAAAGGAAATATATTTATAAAAAAATGCCACTCTTTGTACTGGAGAGTGGCGTCCAGAGCTAGCTTTTCACATTTACGGAGCGCCTCCGCAAAGCTACAGATGCATCTGACTTCTACGTATATTTTATCACAAATATCCTCAAGGAAAAGAAATTCAAAAGTTTTCTAAAAAATTTATTTCTGGCGATTATCCGCATAAACTTGGATAATTCTAAAAGTATAAATGTGGTTCTTGGTCGTGAGAACTAAATGATCTTCATGATCAGCACTTAACAAGCCCGGTGTTGTTTTAAAATGGTGAGAAGGCCACGACGTTTCTTTAAAGACCGCAAACATTCTCGTATATCGAGATGAACGGCTCCACAACAATTCGACCATGCCGACATGATTGGCATACTCCGTTGAGTCACTGCTTCTTTTATTGACTGAGCGGATATTAACGACCTCACCCTCAAATCTTAAATATAAGCGTTCTTTATCCATATGATCTCCTTCTTCGTGAACTAGTATACATAAATCTGACCCTATTGAAAAGAAAAATGAACGAATCTCCATGATCTTTCTGCAATTTTTCACGCTTGAAACCGTTTAAAAATAAAAAAGATTGCTAATTTGAGCAATTCGTTTAGAATAAGGACAGGTGATTTTATGCTTTTACAAATAACAGATCTACATTATAGCCTTGGGGATAAAACGATCCTCGATGGCATCAATATGACAATGGAAGATAAAGACAAGATCGCACTCGTTGGTCTCAACGGTGCCGGCAAATCTACATTATTAAAGATCATTGCCAATCGTTCTAGTGATGCGATCACTTATAAGAAAGACCTTACGATCTCCTATCTTCCTCAGTATTCTGATTTTGATGACGACTTGACCGTTTACGATCAGGCTAAGGCTTTATTAAAAGATGCCAAGGATTACGAGATCAAATCCACCCTGACCCGCTTTGGTCTTGGGGACATGGATCTGAAAGTCGGGATCCTATCTGGTGGTCAGAAGAAGCGTCTTGCTCTATCAGTCGCCCTCTTAAAAGAATGCGACTTGCTCATCTTAGATGAACCGACGAACCATCTTGATACACCAATGATCGAATATCTCGAAAAATACTTGATCAAGCGAAACAAGGGCTTATTAATGGTCACACATGACCGTTACTTCTTAGAGCGTATTACCAATAAGATCGATGAGATCGATCGTGGGCATCTTTATGAATATGTCGCTACCTATTCACAATATCTCGAACAAAAAGCTGAACGAGAAAGCGTCGACCTTGCACGCCAGCATAAACGTAAACAGTTCCTCAAAAAAGAACTCGAATGGGTCCGTGCCGGGGTACAGGCGCGTAGTACGAAATCCAAGGACCGCTTACAGCGTTTCGAAAAACTTTCCGCCATCGATGATATTAAAGAGACCGGCAATGTTGAAATGATCTCAACTGCTGCCCGTATTGGGAAAAAGACGATCATTCTCGATCACGTCTCTGCCCTCTATGATGGACAGCCTCTATTTGCCCCATTCTCTTATACCTTTAAACGTTTTGACCGCATTGGGATCTTAGGCATGAACGGCTGTGGGAAGACGACATTAATGAACTGCATCGCCCAGGAAAGCAATTCGTACACTGGAACGATCACTTACGGTGATACGATCAAGATCGGCTACTTCAAACAAGGCGTTGAAGAAATGGATGGTAATCAGCGTGTCATTGATTATGTCAAAGATACCAGCGATTTCCTAACAACGGATGAAGGCACATTTACAGCGACGCAGATGTGTGAACGTTTCCTTTTTGATAAAGGCATGCAGTATACGACGATCAATCGCCTCTCTGGTGGTGAACGCCGTCGCCTTTACTTATTAAAAGTCTTAATGGATGGACCTAATGTTCTTTTATTAGACGAACCAACCAATGACTTGGATATTGAAACGATCACGATTCTCGAAGATTATCTCGATCATTTCCCAGGCATCGTCATCACGGTATCCCATGATCGATACTTCCTTGATAAGATCGTTGATGGACTCTTCGTCTTTAAAGATCAGACGATTACTTATCATAACGGTGGTTATTCCGCTAACATCAATATCGCGGATGCAAAAAAAGAAAAAACATCCAATGCGGATGCCTATAAAAAGCAAAAGCAGGCGAATCGTAAAAGAAGACTGACTTATCAGGAATCCAAAGAGCTTGAAGGCATGGATGACCTTCTGGTGGATCTGGAAAACCAGATCAAAGAGATCGATGAAAAGATGGGCACGCTCACTGATTTCACAGAAATGGATGAGCTTGCAAAAAAACGTGAAGAACTTGAAACAACACTTGATGAAAAAAATGAACGTTACCTAGAATTATTAGAGATTGCCGAAGGTTAATTCGGCAATCTTTTTTCCTATTCAAAAAGCACCTGATTTATGCAGGTGCTTTGTATGTTATTTAAATAAACTCATAATTTCGTCGGTCGTCATACTTGTAATACGTCCATCATTACCTTCCACAAATGTATCAGCTAAATTCTTCTTAGCTTCCTGTAACTTCTGGATCTTCTCTTCAATAGAGTCGGCCATGATGAGTTTATAGACGAAGACCGTATTCTTCTGACCAATACGATGCGCACGGTCAGTGGCCTGTGACTGGGCAGACATATTCCACCAAGGGTCAAAGTGAATGACACCTTCAGCAGCCGTTAAGTTCAAGCCTGTTCCCCCCGCTTTTAAGGAGATCAGGAAGACCGTCGAATCATCATGCTGGAAGGCATCAACATATTCCTTACGTTTGATCTTATTCGTAGACCCAGTTAACATATGGTACTTCACCCCACGCTTGTCAAGTTCATCCGCAATTAATTCAAGGGCTGTCTTGAAAGATGAGAAGACGATGACCTTTTTACCATTCTCCTTATAGTTATCAATAATATCTAAGCAGGCCTCCATCTTTGAAGACACACGTTTAATATTATCAAAAGCCATTCTTGGTTCGCAGCAGATCTGTCTTAATCGTGTTAACATCGCTAAGATCTGAATACGATCACTTTTCCCATCCAACGTCTTTAACTGCTTATTGGCAGCAGCTAAATGGGCAAGATAAAGTTTACGTTCCGCTGATTCAAATTCGATCGTAATCGTCTTTTCGACCTTATCTGGTAATTCTTTTAAGACCTGTTTCTTTGTACGTCTTAAGACGAATGGTGAGATCATGGCTTTCAGTTCTTTCTGTTTCTTTTCATCATGATCACGGACGATTGGTCCTTCGTACTGTTTCTTAAAGTATGTATAGTTAAATAAGTAATCCTTATTTAAGAAATCAAAGATCGACCATAACTCAGCTAAAGAGTTTTCAATTGGTGTACCCGTTAAAGCAAAACGATGTTTGCCTTTTAACTTCTTTACAGAAATAGCATTCTTTGTTTTCTGATTTTTAATATACTGGGCTTCATCGAGCACGATGTAATCAAATTCTAAGTCCTTATACAGATCAACGTCACGACGCAAATAGTCATAAGACGTAATGAGACTATTATAGTGATGGGCATGATCAATGATGGCCTTACGTTCCTGGGCATTGCCCATAACCGCAACTGCCGATAAGGATTCAGAGAATTTCTGGAATTCATCGAGCCAGTTTAAAACAAGGGAAGATGGACAAACGATAATTGAGAAATTATGTTCACTATTTTCTAGTAATGTGACCATCTGTAAGGTTTTCCCTAAGCCCATGTCATCGGCTAAGATGCCGCCAAAGCCAAGTTCGCTCATCGTGGCGAGCCACTGATAACCATCTTTCTGGTAATCACGAAGGATCTTGTCATAATGCTCACTGAGTGGATACTGATGCTTCTGATAGTTCTTCAAACGATCCAGCACATTTTCAAAGGCTTCTGAACGTTTGACTTTGACATGTTCCATAGCATTGGCATCCATATCTAAGGCAAAGGCGCGGTTCAAGTTCATATCAATATGACCATCTTTGAGATCCTTGGCAGCTAAATGATAGTGATCCATCATCTTAGCCAATTCATCGATCTCATCTGACTTGATATAAAGCATTTCCCCATTCTTTAACTTATGATACTTCTTCTTTTTCTTATAACTGCTTAAAACAGCAGCTAATTCTTCTTTAGGAATATCAATAGAATCGATATCGATGCTTAATAAGTCATTGCTTACAGATATACCAACAGACACATCAAACTTAGACTTTGTCCCGACCTTCTTTAAAGCATCTGAGACATAAACATCACAATGTGCGGATAAGAAAGGAATCCCACGGTTTAAGAAATCCATCGTTTCATCACGATTGGTATCAAGGTAATAAGCCTGATCATCCTGATCCGCATTGAAACCTTCGATAAAGTTTTCAATCAGATCCACCTTAGGAGAATACATACGATGTGGTTCCGTTAAGACGTTGATCTTTTGATTATTTTCATAGCAGGCCAAAATTTTAAAGACGGCCACTTCTTCCTCATCAATATCGCCATAAATCTCAATATGATCTTCCGCTTCTTCAAGATCTTTATCATCAAGACCCTTTAAATCAATAAAACTTCGAATTGGGCTTAGCACATACTGATAAAAATTATTAAAGTTTGCGTTAGAAACAAATAGGGAATCACCATTCTGATCAAATGTCGAAAGCAGTCTTGAAGTGATACCTCGTTCATCAAAATCAGAGATATAGAAAACATTATCGCCAGCTTCAACGCAGGCATTCTTAGATAAATAATAATCGCCCCTGTGGGTTTGTTCTAATGTTAAAGTATAATCGCCATCCTGATCTTTATCGACAGTGATCGTTGGCTTATAATCGCCCTTTTCTAAACGAACATTCGTATAGATTGGATCGATCTCTCTTAACAGTTCAATAAAATTGCCAAAGCTTCTTTTATTTAAGATCATTGACTGATTATCATAATAGTAATAGCTATCTTCCTGAATGTTGTAATTATCAAGCATAAAGCGATAGATCTTACGAGAATCTTCATCAAGATCCTCTTCCCGATGATCCCAGCTAAATGCTTTGCCATATTTATGATAGGTAGAGTCATTCATGTAGGAAAAGAAAGTCTGGATGTTTTTAATAAAATAGAAGCGATTACGTCCGATCTTAAAACGTAAAGTTGCCTGATAGCCAGCTTCATACTGGATATACAGTCTGACCGGATCTGGATCACGTAATTCAAAGTCACTGATCATTTCATTTTTTACATTATTGGTCAGTTCACTTGTCGCTCTCTCCATCACTCTTTTCCGATAGTCGATCATGGCCTGGCGAGCACGTTCTTCTCGTGCTTCCTTCTCCACTCGTTTCTTCTCTCGAACCGTACGGTAGTCGGCCTTGAAATCAAAAGGAAAACGAGTCGGTGAAAGTTCCTGGATCGCTAATAAGACAGCACCGATATGGGCACAGTTTGTATATTCATCAGAATAGATACAGTCACAGCTCGCAGAAATGATCTTTGACATCTGATTCACTTGGATATGAGGTGTATAAATCGTCGAGTCAGCACTGACCTGACCAACAATGTCATAGCCATTCTTATCTTCTTCGATATGAACACGAAGAACCGCTCCATTTTCATAGAACTTATGGGCTAAGGCACGGTTGCGGGCACGTGCAATAACTCTTTCAAATTCTGAATCGGTAATAAATAGCATTTTATAAATAAATCTCCTTATAGAAAGATATTATATCACAGACAATAAGAAAAATGTGTGATTCATAGAAAAAAGATGCCCGTCATGGACATCTTTAAGAATTAATGATGGAATAAACGTAAGTGTGTGAAAGCTAAGACCATATCATACTTATCAGCTGTGTCGATGACATGATCATCACGGATGGATCCACCAGCTTCACCAACATACTTCACACCAGAACGATGTGCTCTTTCAATATTATCACCAAATGGGAAGAAGGCATCTGAACCTAAAACGACATCCGTGTTGCCATCTAACCAGGCACGCTGTTCTTCTTCCGTGAAGACTTCTGGTCTTTCTTCAAAAGTATTCATCCAGTTGTCATCACCATTGACATCACGCCAGTCCTTAGATAAGTAAACATCGATGGCATTGTCACGGTCAGCACGTTTTAAACCTTTCTTGAACTTTAAGTTTAAAACTTTAGGAGCCTGACGGAGATACCATTTATCAGCCTTATCACCAGCTAAACGGGTACAGTGAATACGTGACTGCTGACCTGCGCCGATGCCGATGGCCTGACCATTCTTAACATAACATACAGAGTTTGACTGGGTATATTTTAAAGTGATCATAGAAAGGATCAAGTCATTCATAATATGATCTGGGATCTCTTTGTTTTTAGAAACGATATCGGTGAAAAGATCCTTTGTGATCTTCGCATCATTACGATGCTGCTCAAATGTAACACCAAAGACCTGTTTCTTTTCAATTGGTTCAGGAACATAGTCCTTGTCAATCTGTAAGACACAGTAATTGCCTTTCTTTTTCTTCTTTAAGATAGCTAAAGCTTCATCCGTGTAACCTGGGGCGATGATCCCATCAGAGACTTCGATACGGATCAAATCAGCGGTAACGGCATCAACGACTTCGCTCATGGCACAGAAATCACCATATGAAGACATACGGTCTGACCCTCTCGCTTTAATGTAAGCATTTGCTAAAGGAGTCAATTCTTCAGGAGACTTTTTCACAAAATACATCTGACGTTCCACATCATTTAATGGTGTACCAATGGCAACACCAGCGGGAGAGACATGCTTAAAACTAGCAGCACAAGCCATGCCACATGCTTCTCTTAATTCCTTGACTAACTGCCAGCTGTTTAAGGCATCAAGTAAATTAATGTAGCCAGGGCGGCCATTAAGAACAGTAATAGGTAATTCCTGACCATTTTCCATATACACTTTGGCAGGTTTCTGATTTGGGTTTGTCCCATACTTTAATTCTAACTCTTTCATGTTTTCCTCCTAAAAATAATGAAAAGAAGCCCACTGCTGGACATTCTTTTATGCCCAGACGGTCGGCTTCTTCAAATGATTATACTTCATGTGGTCTATTCCACTTCCGTCAGTCGTATAACTATGACTATCATAAAAGATAAGTTTCATAAATGCAAGTTCTTTTGAAGAAGAACGCCCTGGACACCTTAACTTCATTATAACCTACTTTTTTAAAAAGATAGGAAATATACGACATTTTTATAAAAAAAGGAGTCCGACAGGAATTAGTCCTGTGACTCCTCTTCTTCATCATCATTGGTAATAATGGCAGAATCAAGCAGCTTGATCAATTCTAATGTCGAACGAAAAGACTGTTTCTTATCTTCATCGACCCAGCTGATGACGCCTTGCCATGTCGCATTCTGTGTATTTTTGATCGTGATCAGAAAACTCTGATCCCTTCTTTTTAGTTTCACCATTCATCATCCTTTCAGTCCTGACAATCTCTCACCTACACTATAGCGCAAAAATGTCACATAAGTGTCACTTCTTTTGTAATTTTGTAATAAATTTCACTATTTCTAAAATTTCCTGGAATTCATGCATCTCTCCATTATAAAAATAGTATCCCTGCCAGCTAGACATATGACGTGTCAGAACGACAAGGTCAAAAGTCAGAACCTCACCCTGATACTTCAAAAGGTCCTCATAGTCCTCATACTGCTTAGGGTGACGCTGATAACTGCTCTGATGACTCTTCACCCGTGTGAATGTTCGTTTAATATTTGATGATTGAGGATTTCCATTGCGGTCATACATCTGGTCCACTTTTAAGAAAAGCTCATTAATATCATTAAAGACGATTGGCTCTTTTAAAGTAGGATTATAAACACGCCCCTCAATATGTGCTTGATCTAAGACATCGACACAAATATGGAGCATGTTATATGGGGCACTTCTCATATATCGATCCATTCAAGCCACCTCCTACTTCTTTGGCGAGGTGACTTCTTGCACAGCCAGATCAATCGTTATGCTCTTGTTATTAAGGGTATGAATAATCTTTTTCAAAACTCTTTTCATGACCATATGCGCATCTTCATAAGTACATGAAGGCAGTAAAACAAGATACTGATTCGCACTGAATCTTGTCACAATATCACCAATACGTAAGCCATCGACTAACATGCCACGCATACGCTGCATCGTCTTCTCAAGATACTTACGTTTCTTTTCCTGTTGATCCTCTCCGTCAAAGGAATGAGAATCATTGACCGTCAATAAGCATAAATGACTGCTGACGCCAAGACGGTCCATCATACGTGACTGCATAGAATATAACTGACGGAACGTCCCATATTCACAAAGTAAGGCACCTGATGGTGTATCACTATTTAAGTTTTCCTGGATCTCATAAATACTTGCAGAATCATCATGGATCTCTTTTTGGATGTAATCATAAAGATCACGCATACCATCTGATGGATTCGTTCCTAAATAACGATATAACAAATCGACCGCATGCTTATAGACATCCGTTGCCTGTTTATAACGTTTTTCCAAATAAAGAGCACGAACCAACAGCTCATAAGAATGTTCTTCCAGTTCATCTAGCCCCACAGCATAGCTAGCGACCTTCTCCATCTTCATATAATTCCCGTTCTTTTCCAAGAGCGCACAATAATCATCGATCAGATTCATAATGACAGAATGATAATAAACATTTTTTGTCATAACGAACTGATCATATTCGATCTCTGATAAAAACTTGCCCTTATAGATTGCAATAATGGCATCATAATTCTTCTCGCTTGGATCTTCTTCGATCTTATTTAATAAGGCATCGAACTTTTCTGTATCTAATGTGACCTCATATTCCGGATTGATGGCATAGCTGCCCTTTCCTGTCACGATCAGATCTGTTAACGCTAATTTCTTCTTTAATAATGTACGTAAACGATAAACTAAGTTTTTTAAAGCGCCGATTGGGTTATCGACATCTTCCATCGACCATAAGAAATCGATCAGCTCATTAGAAGTCAGCTGACGTTCATGATGAAACAAACAAAAAGCCAGCAATTTCAATAATTTGTCAGACTTAATTTCTTCGGCGGTAAGGACTTGTCCATCATAAGTCAAGGCAAATGAATGGAACATGACGACATCAATTTTTTTATTCCCCATCGCTTTCACCTCTTTCATTTCTATAACAAAACTTTTCCCTTAATTTCATTCTTATTAAGAATCAAAAAAACACCCATTCA
The DNA here is from genome assembly GCA_900317015.1 of uncultured Erysipelotrichaceae bacterium. GTDB lineage: Bacteria > Bacillota_I > Bacilli_A > Erysipelotrichales > Coprobacillaceae > Intestinibaculum. The sequence continues at coordinate 9,238 of ONFH01000147.1, forward strand.
AAGTATAAATAAAAAAATATAAAAAGTAAACGTTCTAACTGATTTATTTCGTCATAAACGTATCTTTTTCCGAAAATTTGTTTCTTGTTTCTTGAAAATATTTTAACAAATCAAATCGTATTCTTTTTGAAAGAACACTTTTTTATGTTTATCAAAGTGATTCATAGTATAATTATGACAAAGAATAACAGTAGAGGTGAAGAAAATGGAACAGAAACAATTATCCAACAGTGAAATTGCTGGATTTACACATCAAATGGCAATGATTCTTCATGCCGGGATCTCCGCCTACGAAGGGATGGCCATCATGAAGGATGAACAAGATCAAAGCCGTATGTCACAGGTCACCGGCGAGATCTACACGGCCCTCGATCAAGGCGAAGACTTTACGAACGCTTTGAAAAGTACACACGCCTTCCCAGAATATCTGCTCAACATGGTCGAGATTGGGGAGACAGCTGGCCGTCTTGAAGAGGTCATGAATAGTCTTTCCGACTACTATGAACGCTTATATGAAATGGAAGAAAACGTCACCACTGCAATCAGCTATCCAATGATCATGATCATTTTAATGTTTGTCGTCGTGATTGTCTTACTGACGCAGGTCATTCCAATTTTCAATCGTGTCTTTGATTCACTTGGGACGAATGTGACTGGCTTTGCTAAAGGCGTGATGAACTTCGGGAACGCCCTATCAACATACTCATGGATCTTAGTGATCATCTTCCTCGTGATCATCGTCGCTTTTATCTACTTCAGATTTACGAGCAAGGGTCGTGAAAAGTTCAATTCCTTTTTAGCAACTGCAAAGTTCTCACGTAAGATCTCATTAAAAATGGCCGTATCCAAGTTTGCCGGCGGGATGTCGATTGCTTTATCATCAGGGCTTGATCTTGATGAATCCTTAGAGATGTCAAAACAGCTCGTCGATCATAAAGTCTTAAAAATGCGTATTGAAAAAGCCGAAGAGATCACGAAAGAAAAAGATATCTCTGAAGGTCTTGTCGAAGCGCATGTCCTCACTGGAATCTATGCCCGACTCATCAAGCTTGGCTATAAGACCGGCGGCATGGACCAGATCTTTGCGGACATCGCCAAACAGTACGATCAGGAAACAAACGAATCTCTGCAGCATGCAATTGGCATCATCGAACCAACATTGGTTGCCATTTTATCCGTGATCACAGGCATCATCTTATTAAGTGTCATGCTGCCGCTTGTCAGCATTATGGGAAGTCTCTAATATGCGTTATTTAAAAAGAAATGCCCTGGGCCTGCTTTTTACGATCCTTATCTTTGTGATCATCATCGCGGGACTGCGGACGATGAACGCGTCCACTGCAAAAAATGGTCAAGCGACCCTCGAAAAAGCCATGCGTCGAGGTATTATGGAATGCTACGTCATGGAAGGACATTATCCCAAATCACTCAATGATTTAAAAAAACATTATCATGTCAGCTATAACGAAAAGGACTATCAAGTCACTTATCATTATAAAAATTCCTACACGCTGCCAACATTTACAATTACTACGAAATAAGGAGGAATAAAATATGAATGAACGCTCTCATAGTGTCGACCTCCTGTTTGTCCTATGTCTCTTCTTCGTCTTTGCGATCTCTTCTGTTGCCGTCGTTATGATCGGCTCAAAAGTGTATTCAAAGACGGTCGATCACATGGAGACGGCACACAATAATGATACGGCAATGAATTACATCATTGAAAAAGTCCGTCTACATAATGACGGTACCGTCAAATTAACTCGTAGCGGGAGTACGGATGTCCTCTGTCTTAGCGAGACCGATGGCACCAACTATCTCTACGCCAAAGATCATGCCCTTTATGAATACACATCAAATGCACCATTTGATGCATCTAAAGGGAATAAAGTCTTAAACTTAACAAGTTTAAAACTGTCAGAAAAAAATAACTTGTTGAAAATCACGCTCGTCTTAGATCATAAGACATCAACGAGCTACGTCAATCTAGTGAGGAGGAATGCCTGATGAACTCGCATAACAAATCCAGCCTCGTGCTGATGGAAATGATCATAGCCATCCTCTTCTTTTCTTTAAGTGCCGGCGTCTGCGTCCAGCTATTCTTGCGCAGCCGTCAGATCGATCAGGACTCAACGGACCTGATCCACGCCACTGACCTTTCAAGAAATATTGCCGAAGTCTATAAGAATGGCACATTAAAAAGCCATTATCCTTATGACTCATCCAATAATCTTTACTATGACCGTTCATGGAATCGTACCGTTAAATCATCAGTCTATACGGTCCATTTAACATTTAAAACCAATTCCATGGATATCAAGGTCTCAGATCATGATGGCAGTATCTATTCTTTGAAAGTCACGAAATATCATCAACAGACAAGGAAGTGAGAACATGGCAAAAAGAACGAAATTAAATATGAATGTCGGTATCATTTCCTTTATGGTCATCTTTATTATTTTATGTCTTGTCACGTTTGCCCTGTTATCGATCGTGTCCGCTAAAAATAACATGCGCTCGGCCGAAAACTATGCCAACCATGCCTCTTACTACTATACGATTGAAAACATGGCCAATGAAGAACTTGAGAAGATCGACACTCAGCTCAAAGCTGATCACAGTGCTTCAAGTAGTCGTGATGATTACTTTGACCGCATTAAGAATGTGCAAAACATTAATGGCAACATCATCTTATCCGGTCATACGATCTCCTATGAGATCACCTATCGTGAAACGAAGATCTCCGTATCATTAGAAGTGCTCTATCATGCGAAGACTTATTATAAGATCACGAAATGGGAATCACGTGCTGCTGATGAAAAGAGCAACTCAGGTTCTGTCAATATCTATCCTGATAGTGATGATTCAGGAACAACAGAAGTATGGGGGAATGATTAGTGAAGCCGTTAACGGAAATACTTGAGATTGCGACCAAACAAGGCGCTTCCGACATCTTCATCATTGCCGGCCAGCCAGTCACGATCAAAGTTTGTAACAATTTAATGGCGATCGATGATGAGCGCTTATCACCAGATCAGACCGCTAGTCTCATCAAAGAGATCTATACATTAGCACATCGCCCAAATGAGAAGCTTGAGAATCATGGCGATGATGACTTCTCATTTGCGGTGGCTCATTTGTCACGTTTCCGTGTCAGTACCTATAAACAGCGTGGCTCCTTAGCCGCTGTCATCCGTATCATCTTATTCACATTACCAGATCCAGAGGAATTAGGGATTCCCCAGGATATCATTGAATTAGCAAACATCAATAAAGGGATGGTCTTAGTCACCGGCCCAGCCGGCAGCGGTAAGTCAACGACCCAGGCCTGTATGATCGACTACATCAATACGCATGAAGCCAAACATATCATTACGCTAGAAGATCCAATCGAACATTTACATTCGCATAAGAAATCGATCGTCTCACAGCGTGAGATCTCGATCGACTCCGATACGTATATCTCCGCCTTAAGAGCAGCGCTCCGCCAGGCCCCAGATGTCATCCTGTTAGGAGAAATGCGAGACTATGAAACGATCAACACGGCTTTAACAGCGGCCGAGACCGGTCATACTTTGATTTCGACCTTGCATACGTTAGGGGCAGCCACGACGATCGACCGTATTATCGATGTCTTCCCGGCTGCTCAGCAGCATCAGGTCGCCGTTCAGTTATCGCTGACACTTGAGACCGTCATCTCACAGCAGCTCATTCCAACGGTAGATCATAAGCTGATGCCGGTCTTTGAAGTCATGACATGTACACCTGCCATCCGCAATATGATCCGTGATAATAAGATCCATCAGATTGACGGCATGATCGCCGCTAGTGCGGACCAGCATATGCGTACGATGGATGCCAGCTTATTGGATGCTTACAAAGCTGGACGTATCACTAAAGAAACAGCTTTGATGTATGCGACAAATCCCGACATGTTAAAAAGAAAACTTAGATAGTTGAAAGACGATGCCTTTACGCATCGTCTTTTTCACATGTCCTGTCGATAAAGTTTTCCACTGATTCAGTGAATAAACGTCTTGCTTCAAAAAGAAAGTCACCGCTCTTGTGGATAAGAAGTCCCTTGAAAAAAGTTCTCCACGACATTTGTGAATAAACATTTCATTTCAAAAGATAGTCACCATTTTGGTGGAAAACAGGATCATGCCAAATCTTATGCACGATCATGGTGAATAA
>ONFH01000181.1 GCA_900317015.1 uncultured Erysipelotrichaceae bacterium
AGCGACCGTTGTCGTCTTACGCTACATGGCGTGGCAGAGATACCACTTCCATTGGGCGAAGCACAATGGGAGTGGAGAATTCATTGTAAAAACACCTATAACTATGAATTAGGTGATGAAGAAATGATGTACTTAACGATACATATTGAGCGTTTAACTCGAAATGCTTGATAAATATAGGGAAACGGAAAGGAGTTGAAGCTTATTTGAGGGAAGCACAATAAATTTGGGTGGTTACATTAAGTTGGCCAAACCTTCGTAATTCATAATATTCATTCATACAACAATATACGGAGGTTAAAATTTATTATGGGAAAGTATGAAAAATTAGCTAATGATATCGTCAAGGAAATTGGCGGTACAGAAAACGTAAGAAGCGTAACACATTGTATTACAAGATTGAGATTCGTTTTAAAGGATGAAAAGAAAGCAGCTGACGAAACCATCAAAAACATGAAGGGTGTCGTTACAGTTATGCATTCAGCTGGTCAGTATCAGGTCGTTATTGGTAACCAGGTCAATGATGTTTATGAAGATGTTATTGCCATTCCTGGCATGCCAGTAAGTGGTGCAGAAGAGGAAGATGATAGCGGGGAAAAGAAAGGTGTATTAAACACTTTAATGGATATCATCTCTGGTAGTTTCTCACCAATCTTAGCTGTACTTTGTGCTGGTGGTATTATCAAGGGTCTTAACTCATTATTCGTATTCTTATTAGGCTCATCATTTAATACAACTGGTACTTACATGATCTTAAATGCCGCTGGTGATGCGATCTTTACATTCTTACCAGTTGCCTTAGGTTATTCTTCTGCTAAGAAGTTTAAGTTAAATCCAATGATTGGTATGGTTATTGGTTTAGCATTATGTTACCCAAATATTCAGACTGATGCATTATCAGCTGCTGCTAAAGGAAAAGCCTTAGGGACAATTCCACTACTTGGTTCTTATTATAAGACATTCTTAGGTATTCCTTTTATTTCAGGTAACTATACATCTACAGTTGTTCCAGTAATCGTTGTAAACGCTCTTGCTGCTAAATTAGAAAAACTTGGTAAAAAATTCATTCCACAAGTTATTCAGAACTTCTTTGTTCCATTATTTGTATTAATTGTTGCAATTCCTCTTGGTTTCTTAATTATTGGTCCTGTTGTTTCTTTCTTAACAAACTTACTGATGAACGGATTCCAGGCATTATACAAAGCATCTCCAGTTGCTACAGGTGCTGTTGTCGGTTTCTTCTGGCAGGCATTAGTCATCTTTGGTTTACATTGGGCATTAGTTCCTTTAGGATTAATGAACTTATCTAACCTTGGATACGATACAATCTTATTCACTGGTATGTTTGGTGCTTCTTTCGCTCAGACAGCTGCTTTATTTGCAATGTACTTAAAGATGAAAGATCCTGATGAAAAAGCTTTAGCTTTACCAGCCGTTATTTCTGGTATCTGTGGTGTTACTGAACCATCTATTTATGGTTTCACATTACCAGCTAAAAAGCCATTCATCTTCTCAATGATCGGTGGCGGTGTTGCCGGTGGTTTAATCAATGCTTTAGGTGCTAAATGTTATATCTATGGTGGTTTAGGTGCCTTCGGTTTCACAAACTACATCTCACCAAAAGGTGATGCTTATAGTTCAATTATTGTCTTAATCGCTACTGCTATCGCTATGGTTATTGGTTTCGTCTTAACTTGGTTCTTCTATAAACCAGCTACTGCAAATGACGCTCCTGTTACACCAGTTGTTCCTGAAACAAACGTTGTTACTACTGATGAAGATACTGATGTATTAGCTCCATTAGCTGGTAAAGTCATTGATTTAGCTGAATTAAAAGATGCTGCTTTCGGTAGTGGTGCTTTAGGTCAAGGCGTTGGTATTGAACCAGATGTTACAAAAGATGGTGCTGTTTATGCGCCAGTAAGTGGTGTTGTTACAACATTATTCCCAACTTATCATGCCATTGGTTTAACAAGTGATGATGGTGTTGAAGTTTTAGTTCACGTTGGTTTAAATACTGTTGAATTAAATGGTAAAGGCTTTAGTCCAAAGATTAAACAGGGTGATCATGTTAAAGCTGGTCAGTTAATGATGAACGTTGACTTCAAGTTCTTAAAAGACAACGGTTATGAAATTCAGACTCCTGTTGTTATTACTAATACACCAAACTTCAAAGATGTCGTACCACAGGCTACAACTGGTAAGGCAAAAGAAGTTGTTATGAAAATTATTAAATAGAGGAGGTTACTATGAGTTTTCCAAAAGGATTTTTATGGGGCGGTGCGACTGCTGCCAATCAGTTAGAAGGCGCTTGGAATGAAGACGGTAAAGGTGTTTCTATTTCCGATCTTTCTACCGGCGGGACTGCTACACAGTCTAAACGTATTACGCCACATCTAGAAGAAGGCACATATTATCCATCTCATGTTGCCATTGATCATTATCATCATTACAAAGAAGACATTAAACTTTTTGCGGAAATGGGCTTCAAGGTCTATCGTTTCTCAATTGCTTGGACACGTATTTATCCAACCGGCTTTGAAGATGAACCTAATGAAAAAGGTTTACAGTTTTATGACAATCTGATTGATGAATGTCGTAAATATAATATCGAACCATTGATCACGATCTGCCACTACGAAATCCCATGGGAAATCGTCAAACGTAATAATGGTTTCTATTCAAGAGAAACAATTGATCTCTTTACCAAATATTGCCGTACAATCTTTGAAAGATACAAAGGCAAAGTGAAATATTGGTTAACATTCAATGAGATTAACAATGGGACAAACCCAGCGGGTGGTGTGTTAGCTTGTGGTGTTTTAAATGAAACAGAAAAGCCTACTGAATTCATGCATCCAGTGGATGATCCTGAAAAGAGATTCCAGGCTTTACATCATGAATTCGTTGCTTCAGCCTTAGCTGTTAAGATGGCTCATGAAATTGATCCAAACTACAAAGTAGGCTGTATGCAGATCATGGCGACAAGTTATCCATTAACACCAGATCCACAGGATCAGATTTTGAATCAGCAGCACAACCGTCGCATGAACTGGTTCTGTTCTGATGTACAGTGTCGTGGTGCTTATCCAACTTATATGAAACGTTATTTCAAAGAACATAACATTACGATTAAGATGGAACCAGAAGATGCACAAATCTTAAAAGAAGGACCAGTTGACTTCTATACATGCTCATACTATATGTCATTCTGTCAAACAGTGCATACTGAAAACACCAAAGAAACGGCTGGTAATATGATGGGCGGTACAGCTAACCCTTACTTAAAAGCAAGTGACTGGGGCTGGCAGATCGATCCAATCGGTTTAAGATATTCATTAAATGAAATCTGGGATCGTTATCAGTTACCAATTATGGTTGTTGAAAATGGCTTAGGTGCTTATGACAAGAAGAGTGAAGATGGTAAGATCCATGATGATTATCGTATTGACTATCTTCGTCAGCATATCCAGCAGATGGGTGAAGCTGTTGAAGATGGTGTTGATCTTATTGGTTACACAACTTGGGGATGCATCGACTTAGTCAGTGCATCAACAGGTGAATACGCAAAGCGTTATGGCTTCATTTATGTCAATCGTTTTGATGATGGAACTGGAGACTTCTCAAGAGAAAAGAAGGATTCATTCTACTGGTATAAGAAAGTCATCGCTTCAAATGGCGAAGATTTAGATTAAAAAAAGTTGTATAAACGAGACATACTCGATAAAGCGCCAGGGATGGCGCTTTATTTCATACCAAAAGATTCATACGCCTATTAGGTATGGATCTTTTTTTGTTTTAAACACCAAAACTATTTTGCTGAAACCGTATGTATAAGTACAATAAAGATATAATGAAAGAAAAGAGATGAGGTGATTTTATGGCAGTGCCAGAACATATTCTTAAAGTTGCTAGACCAGCGCAAACGGTCGTCATTGATACGAAGAAAGATACGCCTTTACGCTACGTTGTCAAAAAGGATAATGCGGATCGTAAGAGGGGACGAGTGATTGGATATATTATTGAGGATTCGTTTGTGCCTATTGAACCTAATAGTGAAGAGGATCAGCCATTCGCTCTTTCCTATGGCGTGGTCGCACTTGCTTATTCTTTAAGTGAAGATATTATAGAGGATCTTCTTCGTGTTCATGCGCCTAATGATGCCTTAAGAGTTTTAACAATTGCGATCCTGCAGATCATTCATCCGACAATGAGTATTGATCAGGTTGCATCCATGTATCGTAAGAGCTATCTAAGCGTTTATTTTCCAGGGCTGGCTTTATCATCGAGTACAGTAAAAAAATTATATAAAAGGCTTGGCGAGGACCTGAATGCCCGAAATCAATTCTTTGCACTAAGAAAAATGAGAATCAAAGATGATCATCATATCGTTGTGGATCAAGTGATCAAGAATGATCAAAATGTTTCTGACTTGAATCACTTCACATTACGCATTGACAAAAGTGAAAATAAAAGTCTTTCAATCCTTTATGCAAGTGATCTTGAAACGATGGAGCCGATCTGTGATCGAATAGTCCTTGGTCCTATTAGTTCTTCACTTTTAAAGGACTTCATTAAAACTCATGGCATCAATAATGGCCTTATTGTGGATGAGCAGATCCACGATGATCTCCATACGATCGTACCTCTTGGAAGATATAATCCAAGAGTAGAGGATACCTTACTTGATTATGATGGCGTTCTTAAACAAATCAAAGAGAATGTGCTTTATAAAAAGATAAAAAATACGAGAAAAGGGATAGAGTATGTATATACATTTAAAGATTTAGAGAAAGAGAATGCAGAAACACCAGAATTCATAGCGGGTCTTAAGAAAGGTGAGAATGATATTGATAAAATCAATACTCAGATGATCAGACTTGGCACGAGCAGCTTTTTATCAAATGAAGATCTAGATCCATTGATTGTTTATCGACTCTCCAAAAATCGTGACCTTTATAAGATGACATTTCAGGCTTATAAGAATGAAATGAAACTTAAGGATCGAGATGGACTTTGGAACTTTTCATTATATGGCAAGGAATTCATTAATTTTATCTCGACGTTGATCACAGTAAGAATGATTAAGAAGGAACGTGAGGCTGGCTTATTAGATCATATGACATATGGAGATCTATTAGATATGCTCAATAATATATGGCGAATGAGTGACGCACCTCGTCAAGCTGCACGTAATGATGGGTACTGGCAGAACGTTTTTAAAGATGATTTCAAACTCTTAGAAAAACTTGGATTAATAAAATAAACGAAAAGGGTAGAGCGTAAAGAGGGTCTTGTAAATCAGATGATCTTCATTGTCCAGTATGATTATTAAAAAGATTCAATGGTTCATAATTTACTAAAGAAAGCACATTTAAAAAGCTTATCTCATGAATATGATCTTTCCACTTGTACAAATGTGCTCGTGAGTCAGGATCTTATGATCATTCATACATCATGGACAGAAAACTATAATGCCATGTTGAAGGTCATTCCTTCAGATCAATCGGCAGGAAACGTGGGAATTCTCTGTCATAAAGAACATCCTCAAGAAGTGGATCTCTTTCTTGAGTATTTGAAAAAGCATGATGATTAGACGTCAAATTATTTTCTATTTCTGAAAGCGCTGTATCTAAGAAGAAAATTTATGCTAGAATCACGTTGTCATAAGATAGTGATCGAAAGAGCTAAACCTATGTACAAAAGTGAATCACATTCATTTTGCATTCATTGTGAATGTGATTCTATTCTTTTGTCTATAGGTTTTTATTTTTAGCCCGATCCTATCTTAATAAATAATCGGAAAAGAAAATAATAGGAGGTAGAATTCATGAGTTTTCCAAAAGGATTTTTATGGGGTGGCGCAACAGCTGCCAACCAGTTAGAAGGGGCATGGAATGAAGACGGTAAAGGCGTTTCCATCTCCGATATTTCAACTGGCGGTACTGCAACAAAGTCTAAACGTATTACGCCACATCTAGAAGAAGGAACATATTATCCTTCACATGTTGCCGTTGATCATTATCATTATTACAAAGAAGACATTAAGTTATTTGCGGAAATGGGCTTTAAAGTCTATCGTTTCTCAATTGCCTGGACACGTATTTATCCAACAGGCTTTGAAGATGAACCTAATGAAAAAGGCTTAGCATTCTATGATTCTTTAATTGATGAATGTCGTAAATACAATATTGAACCATTGATCACATTAAGCCACTATGAAATTCCTTGGGAAATCGTAAAACGTAATGATGGCTTCTATTCAAGAGAAACAATTGGTCTTTTCACGAAGTACTGCAAGACAGTCTTAGAAAGATACAAAGGCAAAGTGAAGTACTGGTTAACATTCAATGAAATCAATGCCGCTACACAGCCATTTGGTGGTTTCTTAGGCACTGGTATTTTAAATGAAAAAGAAAAGCCAACAGAATTCCTTGATCCTGTAGATATTCCAGAAAAGAGATTCCAGGCATTACATCATGAATTCGTGGCTTCTGCTTTAGTTGTAAAAATGGCGCATGAAATTGATCCAAACTATATGGTTGGATGTATGCAGGCTTATTCGACAAGCTATGCTTTAACACCTGATCCAGCTGATGAGATTCTAAACCAGCAGTATACAAGAATCATGGATTGGTTCTGCTCAGATGTTCAATGTCGTGGTTATTATCCAACATATATGAACCGTTATTTTAAAGAACATAACATCACGATCAAGATGGAACCAGAAGATGAAAAGATC
>ONFH01000190.1 GCA_900317015.1 uncultured Erysipelotrichaceae bacterium
AAAGGAATATGATGTTCTTCTAAACCCTTGATCAGTAATAATGGCTGTTCACGTAAGAAGTCATCCTGACAGCTCATAACGAAAACTGGTGGCTGTGACTCTGATAAATGTGCAATGACATTGACATCTTGTAGATCTGTCGTGTCATCTAATAATTCTTTCATTAATTCATCATTTCCTGGATCATAGACCCCACAGTTATAGGCAACAGCCTGAATGTCAAATAACTTCTTAATGAATGGATACTTCTTCTGATACTTAGGATTATATAAGGCATCCATGTAGAGGGCACAGAGATGACCCCCTGCAGAATCTCCCATCATATAAATACGTGCTGGATCAATATGGTAATAAGACATCTTATCACTGATCATCTGTAAGACGAACTGAATATCCTGCAGCTGCGTTGGGAACTTGAATTCTGGTGCTAAACCATAGTTAAAGTTACAGACCGCAAAACCATACTGGGCTAAGTGCATGCAGTAATACTGATAACGTTCTTTATCCCCATAGACCCATCCCCCGCCATGGACATGAATAATCAATGGATAAGGGCCTTCTGTTCTTGGTGTATAAAGATCACATAACTGATCAGCACGTAAGCCATAACGTATATTATCATAACGCAAAACATCGACAGGATCACTTAATCCTTCATCACGCTTGGTGTCGATCTCACCAAACTGTTTTCTTATTTCTTCTGCTTTACTCATAATCATCCTCCTTTTTATTAAGTGTAGTGCACTTTAAAAAAACATGCAAGAAGGCATAATAAAAGATACTTTACTTTCACACGTCTTCCTGATTCCCATCAGTAAATAGCCATTCTCTTAATATTCATTTAAGGAATGTTCAGGCTTTACCTAGATGACTCTATTTGTGATGCCCGTGAGCTTATTATCTTTGTGTGACTTATAAAGTATCTCTTTTTAATCGAAGGGGGATACCTTCTTTCCATTTATATCTTAGCATGATTTGGAACCGCTTTCAAGCCTATTTGTATGTAAATGTTAAAATCTCACAGTTTTTTATGCCATATGAGGAAAATTCTTCATTGCTCATATCATAAAAATAAGAACGAATCATACGAGAGATGCCATTATGGGCAACTAACAAGTATGTCTTGTCATCCTTCGCACAGTCATCTAATAAGTTATAAATACGCTGAGCAAGTTTTAACATCGTCTCCCCGGTTTCATAGGAATCAATAAAATGGGTTTTTGCTTGTTCAAATTCCTGACTATGACGAGGTGTCGATTCCCAATAGCCAAAGTTCTGTTCCTTTAATCGTGGTTCTTCTCTGGCCGGAATCCCTGTTGCTTTCGCAATCTCTAAAGCGGTATCCTTGGCTCGTGATAATGGCGAATAAAGGATCTCATCGATGGGTAATCCTTCTGCTTTGATCTTCTCCCCTAATTCACGAGCCTACTTAAATCCTAAATCGGTCAGGCCAATGTCCGTGGCCCCACAAATTTTATTTTCCACATTCCAGAATGTCTGGCCATGTCTGGTAAAATAGATCTTTTTCATGAAAATATCTCCTTAAATATAAAAAAAGATATCTCACGCGTTCGTTATTACACTTCCTTCTCATCCTTTAAGTTCCTTAATTATTTGATGATAACTTCACTCTTATCATCGAGAAGCAAAACTTCTGATTTGTCTCTATAAGATCGGGTTATAATAATTTCACTACATGACATATCTTTTCTTTTGAATGATTTTTAGTATCTAGAATTTCGGGCTCCCCTTCTTTCTTTCTACAACCATACAATAGCACTTTCTGAAAGCGTTTGCAAGTCCTGAAGGGCAATTTATGACTTTATTAATGTCATCAAACTGAAACCTGTCCAAATTGAATAAATCGGCATCTCATCATATAAAAAGTTAATGTATGTATCATCGAACAGATCAATCATATGCATATTATGGCCGCAGAGGTAAACAAACAGAAGAATGTAAAGAATACATAAGAACTTCTGTAAGATCCGATTGCTCATATACAAATGACTCCAGTGATAAAATGAGATGGCAACGATCACATAGAGAATAGACGTGATTGTTAAAGTGGCATCGGTGGTCGTGATTGAGGATGTAAAGATGCCCAGATGGGTAAACACCCAGTTCTTTAAGAATATCGTCAATAAAGGACCAACGATAAATCCCACTGCTTTTTTTACATCAGACATAAACTCCTCCTATCGAAAAGGCAGATCACGTAACTTACGTTCATCTAAACGTGAGACTTGTAAGAAATGATGCACCGCATATTTATAATCCTCTTCTGTTTTGGCTTTAAGGATCTTTTTCAGATCTCTCTTCTCAAAAATAAAGAGCGTCTGTAAATAAAACCAAAGTTCCTTCATCTTCATGAGCGTATTACGAACACCATCAATACGTACTTTATAACGATCAAATAAGACCATTAAGAATTCCTCTAATTGATTCACATCGATCATATCCCCTGTCTCTAATTGACGGACAAGATCAGGATCCGCAATACAGCCACGACCGATCATGATCGTATCGATCTCTGGGAACTGTTTGATAAAGTCTTCATAAGAAGCTACGTCAAGAATATTGCCATTATAGATGATCTTATGTGTAGATTCTTCTAAGCATGTCCGAAAATCATCTAAGCGAACGGGCTTCTTATAACGATCCGTCATCGTTCTTGGATGAATGATCAATTCAGAAATAGGATAACGGTTATAAAGATGCATGAGCTCTTTGACATGATCATCATCTTCAAAGCCGATCCTTGTCTTAATGGATAAATCGATGTCATCATCTTTCATTTTGAAGACTCTCTCTAAGAATTCATTAAGGTAACCGAGATCTTCTAAGAGTCCCGCTCCTTTATGTTTGGTCACGACCGTTGGTGAAGGACAGCCTAAATTGAGATTCACTTCATGGTAACCCAAACGCTTGCACTCCTTCATGGCCCAAAGCAATGTTTCTGGGGTATTGGCAAGGATCTGAGGGACGACATAAAGTCCTTCGTTATTTTTAGGGGCAATATCATTGGCATCCTTATTTTTAAGATGTAAATGACTTGTTGCACTAATAAAGGGCGTAAAGTATTTCTCAAACCCACCAAAATATTCATGTTGGGTCTGGCGATATGTATATGTCGTAATGCCTTCAAGCGGCGCTAAATAAAATTTCATCTTTCTTCACCTTGTGGTATTCTACCATAATTTTATTGCAAAGCAAACGTACCCTAATCAAAAGAGAGAGCCGAAGCTCTCTCCTCTTAGTTTTGATCATGATGATCTCTGATCTCATGCACTTTTTTTGTCACAGGATCAATATGATCCTCTGGTAATAATAAGAATTTACGCACCGCAAAGAGCACTGCTAAACAGCCAATGGAGCAGACCATTGATAAGGCATTGCTATGATCGATGATCAAGCCTCGTGCAATGGCAAAGATCAGCACTTCAATAACATTCTCCATCGAGTGCTTAATGAGCATTCTCACAAACTCGATCACGATGACAAGATTGAACGTGGTTGCTAAAATGTCATGCACACCATGGGATAAAAAGTCATGACTTAAGAGATCCGGCACTTCTTTAAATAAATAGATGGCAGCCACGATGACTAAGATCATCAAGAAGAACGCAAAGAGGTTCTCCATCAGATAGGTCATCAAGATCAGTAATGGATTACTGCCCGCTAATTTTTTTAGTTCTTTCTTCATAACAGGCCTCCTAGTTGGCATTAGATGCCACGACTTTGACACGTGACCATAATTCGGCGATCACTTTACGTGTCTTGTCGTTATATTCAAAGACTTCATCATTCTTATAGTGCGAACGTGGGGTATAGGCATCATTGCCTTTAAAGACTGTCTTTGCTAAATTCTGTTCCACTTTCGTCACTGGTGAGGTATAGCCGACATACTTTGAATTCTCACGGGCAGCC
>ONFH01000262.1 GCA_900317015.1 uncultured Erysipelotrichaceae bacterium
ATCGATTCTAAAGCATTCAAAGCCGTACTTAAGGCTTCGATGCCACCGCCATGACCATCTAAGGCCTCATCAAAGGTCTTGATCGATAGAGACATGGATTCAAAGTTCTTCATGACGTCTAATTCTTTTTCTAAGTTGTCGACATCTTCATCAGTATATTCTAAATCTTTCAGTTCATCATACTGTGCCTGATAATATTCGATCCGTTCATCAGAGAAGTCTTCTTCCTGGATCTTCTTGATCTGACGGGCTGCTTCCACATATTTCTTATAGACATCCTGGTAAGCCGCCTTATTCTTATTTAATGAGTCTCCAACATACGTATCTAAGATCGACAAGTGATTCTTAATATTGAAGAGCGACTGTGTTTCAAACTGCGAATGAATATGTAAGAGATAAGGCGCTAAACGCTTTAAGGCCGCATTCGTCATTGGACGATAATTGATCTTGATCGTTGATTTTCCAGAAGCGAAAATCTCTTTTGAAATCTGGATCTGTTCATCAAAATCAAGCCCGATCTCATCAAAGACGGCTTCTAAAGCATCAGAGCGTTCAACTTCAAATGTCCCCTGGATGATGGCTTTCTTTTCGCCTTTACGTACTAAGGCACTTGACGAACGATTGCCGCAGAGCTGGCCTAAGGCATCGATAATGATGGACTTCCCAGCGCCTGTCTCACCTGTTAAAACAGACATCCCTTCTGCAAAATCAACACTGACTTCGTCAATAATGACGAACGATTTAATATAAAGACTTACAAGCATGTTGTTCACCTGCCTTTTTAGAAATGATCATGAGCCTCTTGCACGACATTTACAATGTCGATCTCAACATCAGGTTCATCACTTTTGACAAAGTAGCCAAGGAATTCGATATTCCCTTCCCCACCGGTAATTGGCGAATACGTTAAGCCCTGACACGAAAAGCCATTATCATGCGCATACCCGATGACTTTTTCAATGACCTTTTCATGAACTTTGGGATCTTTGACGATACCATGTTTCCCGACTTCTTCACGCCCTGCTTCAAACTGAGGCTTGATGAGGGCAGCCACCTGTCCGTTGTCGACAATGATGTCTTTTAAGGCATGGAAGATATGAGACAAAGAAATAAAGGAAACATCAATAGAGGCAAACTGGATCTCGCCCTGATCAAAGTCTTCTTTTTTGGCATATCGGAAGTTATACTGTTCCATCGCTTGAACACGTTCATCATTTCTAAGTTTCCAGACTAACTGATTCGTTCCGACATCAACGGCATAGACGAACTTTGCACCATTTTGTAAAGCACAGTCGGTAAATCCGCCTGTTGAGGAGCCAATATCGATCATGATCTTCCCATTTAGGTCAATCGGAAATGTTGCTAAGGCTTTCTCTAACTTCAGACCGCCACGAGAGACGTATTTTAACTTTTCCCCTTTGACACTTAAGATCGTGTCACGAGGGATCTTCATACCTGGTTTATCTAAACGTTCATGGTCATCATGCACAAGGCCAGCCATGATCGCTCTTTTTGCTTTTTCTCTTGAATCAAAGAGTCCCTGCTCTACGGCAAGGACATCAACTCTTTCTTTCTTCATTTAGTACCTCCTTGATTGTTTCTAACAAATCTTCTGGAGCTAATCCTTCTACTTTTAATAATGTAGGGACATCACCATGAGTAACATAATGATCACCAATTGCCATCATGGTCATCTTTGTATTCATTTCTTTTCTTTCATAGTACAATGCCATCTCGCTCGCTAGTGAACCCGCTAACATGACATGTTCATAGGTAATGATATGTGTATTGCGAATAAGATCTAACATCTTCTCATCCATTGGCTTAATAAAGCGGGCATTGATCACATTGACGGGAAGATGGTGCGTCTCGACAATGTTTTTTGCCACTTTGACACGATCACCATAAACAACGACGCTGACCGTATTTTTTGAATCATAGATGATGGCATCCCAAGTGCCGACTTCTAACGTTTCACTCGCATGTTTGACATGCTTATGGATCTTATTCTTGGAATAACGGATCACATAAGGATGATCGTGATTTTGATAAGCCGTATTGATCATGCGTTCCGCTTCATACTGATTATGAGGCGCCATGATGATGACATGAGGGATTGCTAACATATAGGAGATATCAAAGACCCCATGATGTGTGGAACCATCATTACCAACTAAATCACAGCGATCGATACCGATCAGACATGGCAGGTCCATTCTCGCGATATCATGATTCAGCTGATCGTAAGCACGCTGAGAAAATGAAGAATAGACGCTTAAGAATGGGAACTTTCCGCCGACGGATAGCCCGGCTGCAAATGTCATCGCATGTTCTTCCGCAATCCCGACATCAAAACTGCGATCTGGATAATGTCTAAAGATGTCCGTTAAAGCAGAACCTGACATCATTGCGGGTGTGATCACACAAATATCCTGATGATCCTTCATCAAAAGTTCGATATAGGTACTGATGCACTGTGACCAGGTCTGATGTTTTTTATGAACTGGTGGCATGATGCCTTTTGAAAGATCAAAAGGAGGCACCCCATGATAAACACCTAATTTATCCTGCTCTGCTAATGGATAGCCTTTGCCTTTGACGGTCAATACATGCAGGATCACACTATGATCGAGTTCCTTAGCCGTTTCTAAGGCACGGATCAGTTCATCCATGTTATGACCATCGACTGGTCCTAAGTAATCCATATTGAACTGCTTGAATGGTGAGTCCGCTAACATGCGGTCCTTCACGATTTCTTTCATGCGTCTGGTTGCATCATAAAGACGCTGCCCTGTTTTCGAACGGCTCGTAAAGCTGCGATAGTTATCTTTAGCATCTTTGTACTGACGACTTGTGCGAAAATCGGATAGAATCGTGGAAAGCCCACCGACATTTTTCGAAATGGACATATTATTATCATTTAAAATGACGATGACTTTATGCTTTGAACTGCCTAAGTAGTTTAAAGCTTCAAACGATTCCCCACTCATGATGGCGGCATCTCCTACAACGCAGATGACATTAAAGTCTTCATGATTGAGATCACGAGCCGTGGCAATACCAATCGCGCCTGATAAAGCCGTTGAAGAATGGCCGGCTTCCCAGGTGTCGTATTCTGATTCAGCACGTTTCTGGAAGCCAGAGATGGATCCAAACTGACGTAATCTCTTAAAATCTTTCGCACGGCCGGTTAAGATCTTATGGACATAAGACTGATGACCGACATCAAAGATGATCTTATCCTTTGGTGCATCAAAGACATAATGCATAGCCACCGTCAGTTCGACAATGCCCAAATTGGAGCTGAAATGCCCGCCGGTCTTAGAGACACTTTTCATCAAGAACTGACGAATGTCATCGGAGAGCTCCTGCAATTCGCTATTATTCAATTGTTTAAGGAAGCTAGGATCTTTAATATCCTCGATATTCATGTTAATTCACTCTCTTCATAACCTTCTTGATCATTTCGACCATCATATCGTGATCGAATCGAATGCCGCTGACCTGATCGATGCACTCATGAAAGAGTTCTTCTTCATAGTCACGTGCTTTGTCTAGACCTAGTAATGAAACATAGGTCGATTTGTGATTCTTTTCATCACTGCCCACTGGTTTCCCTAACGTTTCTGTATCGCTTGTCACATCTAGGATATCATCCTGGATCTGGAAAGCGAGTCCTAATGTAAAGCCTAATGTTCTTAACGCATCACGATCTTTATTGGCGATGATGCCACCAATTTCAAATGGTGCGGAAAGTAAACAGCCCGTCTTATATTTATGAATATCCTTGAGCTCTTCTAAAGTGGCCTGATGATTTTCATAATACATATCCTGCTGCTGACCATAGATCATGCCATTCATACCAGAGGCATTGTATAACAACTTTAAGATCTCGAATTTTTTATGTTCATCGATCTCGCATCTTAAGATGACATTCATGGATTCATTTAATAATGCATCCCCAGCTAAAATAGCTGTGGCTTCATCAAACTGTTTATGACATGTTGGTTTTCCTCTTCTTAGATCATCATTGTCCATACCAGGAAGATCATCATGAATCAATGAGTATGTATGGATCATTTCAATTGCGCAGGCAATATCCAAGTAAGGATGATAATCGATGCCAAAGCAGCTCAGTGTCTTGATTAACAATAAAGGACGAAGTCTCTTCCCTCCGGCCATGACACTATAGAGCATTGCATCGGCAACAGGACCTTTATTAATGGTCGTTGTGATGATCTCCTCTAAGCGTGCATTGATCTCATTCATAATTGTTTCCATTTTGATCGTCCTCCATATCTACAAAGGCAGTGCCATTAAAGATCTTAGCGACACGGTCTTCGACATTTTTTAACTGTGAGTCGCAATAAGCGGCCAGCTCTACGCCTTCTTGATAAAGCTTAATACTTTCATCAAGAGTCGCTTTATTATTTTCTAAGATCGTAATGATTTCGTCTAAGCGTTTCATTGCGTCTTCATATGATAAATTTTCTTTTTCCATTTTCTTCACCTTTATTGAATGATGGCTTCTTTCTTGCCATCTTTAAACTGGATCATGACTTCATCATTGGTCTTTAATGATTGGACGGATTCAACGACCTGATTCTCCTTCATGACGATACTGTAGCCTTTACTTAATAACTTTAATGGTGAGACAAGATCAAGTTTCTCAACTTTTGAAGCATAGTTATGACGGTAAGACGTCATACGACTGTCCATGATGTAGTTGAGCTTCGTCACTTTTGTCTCTATGATATGTCTATGATCAGAAACGAAGGCCGTCCCAAAATTCTGCAGGCGATTTTTCACGTCCTGTAAACGTAAGATCTCGTTCTCATAGATCAGACTTGGATTTTTAAAGATATAGTGCTGACTATAGCGATTGAGACGCTCTCGTTCATAGACGACACGCTGATGCATGATCGTATTGATACGATTCAATTTGATCATCACATCATGTTCCATCTCATGGATGTCTGGTGTGGCATCGACGGCAGCGCCCGTTGGCGTTGGAGAACGATGATCACTGACGAAGTCGACAAGTGTAAAGTCGGTCTCGTGACCTACACCGGTAATGATCGGTGTACGTAGATCATAGATACAGCGACATAAGGCTTCTTCATTGAAGTTCCAGAGATCTTCAATCGAGCCTCCACCTCTTACTAATAAAATGACATCGGTATGAATGCGGGCATCCGCAAACATTAAGGCGTTGATGATTTTTTGATATGCATCCTTTCCCTGGACAGGAATTGGCAAAACGCCGACATGAGCGATTGGATAACGTTTATGGATCGTCCGCAGGGTATCCTGTAAGGCAGCACTATGAGGTGCTGATAAAATTAAAATATTATGAGGATAACGTGGTATCGCTTTCTTATGTGCGTCGTTAAAAAGCCCCTCTGCTGCAAGCTTTTTCTTCAGGGCTTCAAACTGTGCATATAACGATCCAATCCCATCGAGCTGCATCGCCGAGATATAGAGCTGATACTCACCCGTTTTCTCGTAAACGGACACATGAGCTCTGACGATGACTTTCATACCGTTTTCGACTTTAAACTTCAAGCTGTAAGCATACTGTGAAAACATCACCGAACGTACGGCTGCCTTTTCGTCCTTGAGCGTAAAAAACATATGTCCGCTTCTTTGGGGACGATAGTTTGAGATCTCGCCCTTGACATACACATCGTTCAGATTTGGATCAGAATCGAATTGCGCTTTAATATAATGATTTAAAGTTGATACATCAATTGCTTCTGCCATTATTTTGCAACTTGATGAAGAACACCGTTGATGTATTTATAAGCATCTTCATCACAGAATTCCTTTGCGTTGAGGATCGCTTCATTGATGACGATACGCGCATCAAGTTCACTTTCTAAAAGTTCACATGTGCCGATCAGAAGAATCGCCTGTTCCATCTTCCCTAAACGGTCGAAGACCCAGCCTTTCTTTAAATACTTATTGATCAGCTGTTTATAAGATTCTTCATTCTCTAACGTCGTATCGATCAGCCATTCACAGAACTGATAAGCTGATGCCCCTTGATGAAGCTGGCCATCACTCTTGACATAATTCATAATATCTGTCTTATCAGCACCTAATAAATGCTGATAAATGCCGATGATGGCTTTTTCACGCGCAATTTGTCTGATTGTTTTTTCCATTATAAAAGACCTCCACTAGAAAACATTTTATCACAGTATACAGGAAAATGAACATAAAGGCAAAAAAGAAAAGCAAGATTTCTTGCTTTTAAAATTCGATATTCACAACGACAATATCGACAGCTTTCACATTGACATTTGTGATCTCTTTGATCGTTGATGCAATACGCTGCTGTAGGCTTTTTGTCTTCTGTGAAACATTAACGCCATATTTGACTTTGATATGAACAGTAATATACACCTGATTGTCGACGATGCGACAGTTGACTAAGTTCTTAGAACCAGACATTGAGAAACCACGTGTACTATCAAGATCGATATCTTTATCTTCTGCGATGCACTGTTTTGTGATGATATCAAAGACTTGAACGCTCATCATAATGTCGCCATTAATAGGACTTTCTTTGTATGTGTAATATTCTACATTAGCCATTGATTTTACCCCTTTTCTGTATAGTTTTATTGTATAAGAAACCTCTTTTAATTACAAGATGAAGATATTCATTACGAAAAAAAGGGAATCACGAGGATCCCCTTTCCCATTATTTTGCACGACCAGAATATTTTCCGTCAGTTGTATTTACGACGATCGTTTCGCCTTCTTTAATGAAAAGAGGCACTTTGACTTCAAAGCCAGTTTCGATCTTCGCATTCTTCATAGCACCCTGTGCTGTGTCACCTCTGACAGCCTGTTCTGCTTCAATCACCTTGAATGGAACATTGACTGGTAAAGCAACACCTAAAACTTCACCTTCGAATGAAGTGACTTCGACTTCATCATTTTCTTTCATGAAGTTCATTTCCCACTGCAGGCGATCAGCAGGGATCTCGATCTGATCATAAGTTTCATTATCCATGAAGACAAGCATACCGCCATTGTCATAAAGATAAGCCATCTTTCTCTTTTCAATCAGAGCACGTTCAACTTTTTCAGAGTTACCGAACGTTGTTTCTGTTGTTGTGCCAGTTCTTAAGTTCTTCATCTTGACACGAATGTTGGCA
The DNA here is from genome assembly GCA_900317015.1 of uncultured Erysipelotrichaceae bacterium. Classification (GTDB taxonomy): domain Bacteria; phylum Bacillota_I; class Bacilli_A; order Erysipelotrichales; family Coprobacillaceae; genus Intestinibaculum. The sequence goes on from ONFH01000262.1 coordinate 7,170, forward strand.
GCAGCTCTTGCTGTCTTGTTGTGTGAATATTCTAATACGACATATAAATTTCCATCATACTGGAATGTCATACCTGGACGTAAATCGCCGACATTAATCATGTGTATCTCTCCTTTTCCTATAACGTATAGATTATAACAAAAAGAAAGCATATTGTAAAAATATTTTCTTACAAACGATAAATAAAGTCTTTATAAATAGGTACAAGCCTTGATCGACAGGTCATCAGCCTCCATCTCCATGACCATATGATAGGTCAAATCAGGAAGGGTCACTTTGGTCGTGATGACGATATGATCATCGGCTTCCACCGCCACATAGCTGACCTTGCTATGATCTTTTGAAAAGGATCCTAAATGCAGATGTCCATCATCTTCTAATTTACGGTAATGGTTTCTTAACAAGACTTCCACATCACGTTCCGTATTGATGAGCTGTTCATAATGGTAGATCTTATAGGAGGTCGCCATATAGTTGGCATACGTTAATAGATTAGACAAAAGGACGAGAAAGAGGATCAGCACGACCTGCAATGTCGATCCTTTATGATTGAGAATCGTCTTGATCTTCATCTGGATCCTCCTCCTTTGGCTTCTGCTTATAACATTCCCCCACTAAATATTTATAATTGAGATCTTGACGACGGACATGGAGAAAGACGAAGTCTCGCTCTTTGGTAAAATAGGCTTCATCAATATCAAAAATGATGATCTCATAGCCAGGTTTTTTGACTAAACGATTGTTATCATAAGTCACAGTGAAACCTTGTCCTAAGACATCTTTAAAGTGCAGATCATCCCCTACTTCCGTAATCGTTCCGGTCATTAAATAGGAGGATAAACTCTTCGCTCCGGTGGGAATATCCTGATTATAAGGAATGTACTTGACTTTACATAATTTCACGATGCTGGCACAGTTGAGTAAAATGGCTAAGGTGATCGAAAGTGCCAGTAAAACTTCGATCAAGGTAAAACCCTTTTGATGAGTAATGTCTCATCACCTCCATTTAAAAAGAGTGCAGATTCATCGAAAGTCATCTGTCTCTCTCTTTTCTTCAAATCGACAGCCGATGTATTTAATGTACTCATCAAGGTCACGAACATGACAATGACGACACAGTAAATACTAAAAGCGAGTAATGCTTCAATTAATGTCGTCCCCTTCTGATTGAACATAAAACGTACCACTTCCTAACTGAAAGACAAAGTCATAGATTTGATCATTGGGTGATTTGAGCTGAATCGTCTTTGGCCGTCTGATATGACCTTTGTTATTGTAGTAAAAATCATGATCAGTGAGAAATCGATACCCTTTGTTCAAGGTGATATGCGTTTCCCCACTGGTATTCGACACATATAAGTCATCACCTTTACAGGTGACGTGCTGCTTCTGTTTCATCGCACAGGCTTGTAAGCGAGCCTGTGAGAACGTATTGGAGATCAAATGGATCTCATCTTCATCTGACACATGAGGCGTATGAAAGAGAAATCCGAAACTGGCCAGTACCAGTGTAATGGCCAGCACGAATAACATCTCTACGATCGTAAACCCGCGATGATCAAGCCGCATAAGCCTGTCCATCCGAAATATGAATGCTTTTATGGTTTGGACAAGTCGCCTGTTTTTCTGTCAGATAAGGATGGCTTCCCGAGGTCAGCTGTGACATCGAAGTTGGTAAATGCCCGGTATCGATCTCATATAAGACGATTTGGGAATTGACCACTTCGACCTGGGCATCA